>JACPDP010000065.1 GCA_016183945.1 Magnetospirillum sp. | reverse complement strand
CGCAGGAGCCCCTTGAGGTGTTGCCGCTCGTCTTCCGTCAGCCGGACGATGTATCTCTTCTCCGACATAATCCCCTCCATCACGATCGCCTCGCGACAGAGCGAATCATTAAAACATTTCGAATTAGTTGACGCAGGCTATTAGTCTTCGTGGCGCACACTCGATCACATATCGGCAAGAGTTTCCGTGACCTAGTCACACAGACCACGGTCACGCACCGGCCGCCAGTCCCGCCAGGGCGGTCCGCCGCAGCACTTCGACCCGGCCGCGGTGCAACGCCACCCAGCCGCGCCGCTCGAATTCCTTCAGCTGGCGGCTGACCACCTCGCGAGCGGTTCCCAGTTCGACGGCCATGTCCTGGTGGGTGGCGCGGACCTCGCCGGCCCCGCCGTGCTGCACCAGCCAGCCGGCCAGGCGGACGTCGACGCGACCGAAGGCGACCTCCTCGATCAGCATCAGCAAGTCGGCGATGCGGCTGGCATAGGCGGAAAAGACGAAGTCGCGAAAGGCTTCGGAGCGGGCCAGCAAGGCGCGAAAGGCGCCGGCCGGCAGGATGAGGGCCTGAACCTCGGTCTCCGCGATCCCCTCGGCCGTGTATTGGTCGTGGGCGATCAGGCAGTTGGTGGTGAGGACGCAGGACTGACCGCGTTCCACCCGGTACAGCACGATCTCGCGCCCCCCCTCGGAGACCTTCTGCACCCGAATCGAGCCCTCCATCACCAGCACGTAATTGGAGCACTCGGCCCCGTCCTGGAACAGCACCGTGCCGGGCGGGATGGTGAGGCGGCGCACCCCCTCGTCGAACAGCCGGGCGGCTTCGGGATCGAGCCCTCCCAGCGGGAGGAAGGCGGCGAGGATGTCTTGGCGCATGGCCCATTCTGCCGCAGGCCCCGGCATCCGGCAATCAGGCTCATACTGTCGGCTATGACGACTAGCGCGCCGGCCATATTGCTCCCTCAGCCGGCCAATCCTAGGCTGTAACAATTGGATTAACGGAACATGGCGTCAGGCAGGCACGATGCGAGCAACCTCAGGTAGCGTCGCCCACCTCCCCGACGGCGGGGATTGCGAGCACCGCTTCCGCGCCCTCTTCGACCACGCCGCGCTGGGCATTGCGGTGGTTGAGCCGGGCGGGCGCATCGCCGAAGTCAACCAGTCGCTGTGTGGGATGTTCGGGTGGAGCGCCGACGACCTGGGGCGCATGACCTTCGCCGAGCTGACGCATCCCCTGGATCGCGAGGCCGACCTCGCCGAGGCGCGCCGGATGATCGACGGCGAGATCGACTGCTACCGGAGGGAGAACCGCTATGTCCGCCGCGACGGCGGCACATTCTGGGGACGCGTCACGGCATCGCTGGTGCCCGGCCAGGGCGACCGGCGTTTCGCGGTGCTGACCATCGACGACATCGACGAGCGCCGCCGCGTCGACGCCAACCTGTCGCTGTTCCGCAAGGTGATGGACGCCTCCCAGGAAGGGGTGGCCATCCTCTCGTCCACCGGACACCTCCTCTACGCCAACTCGGCCTATGGCCAGTTGTTCGGACTGGAGGGCAGCGTGGTGGGCAGCCACTACCGCAACTATTTCCCGCCCGAAAGCCATACCGTGCTGGACACCCAGGTCGGGCCGGCGCTGACCCGCGGCGAAAGCTGGGAGGGTGTGATCGAGGCCATGGCCCCCACCGGCCGGCGCTTCCCGCTCTGGCAGCGCGCCGGGGTGGTGCGCGACGAGGCCGGCCGGGTGAAGTTCTACTTCGCCTTCATGCACGACCACACGGCGCAGCAGGCCTTCGAGGATCAGTTGCTCGACGCCAAGGAAGCGGCCGAGGATGCCAATTCGGCCAAGACCCGCTTCCTGGCCGCGGCCAGCCACGACCTGCGCCAGCCCATGCAGGCGCTGTCCCTGTTCGTCGCCGTGCTGGCCGGCCGCACCATGGAGCCCGCCCACAGCACCCTGGTGGCGCGCATCCAGGATTCGGTGGCGGCGCTGGAGGGACTGCTCAACAGCCTGCTCGACGTTTCCAAGCTGGAGGCCGGGTTGGTGGAGTCGCATCCCAACGACTTCTGCGTCGCCGCCATGTTGGACCGCCTGGCCGCCGAGTTCGAGCCCATGTGTCTGGTGCAGAATCTGCGGCTGCGGGTGATGCGGTCCCGCGTGGTGGTGCACAGCGACCCGGCGCTGCTGGAGCGGGTGCTGCGCAATCTGCTCAACAACGCGGTGCGCTACACCCGGTCGGGCCGCATCCTGCTGGGCTGCCGGCGGCGTGGCGGCGCCCTGCGCTTCGAGGTGTGGGACACCGGCATCGGCATTCCCGCCGGCGAGTTGAAGAACATCTTCCGCGAGTTCCACCAGCTCGGCAATCCCGAGCGCGACCGCCGCCAGGGCCTCGGCCTCGGCCTCGCCATCGTCGAGCGGCTGTGCGGGCTGCTCGGCCACCGCGTCACGGTGGCGTCGCAGGAAGGCAAGGGCTCGATGTTCGCCGTCGAGACCCCGCTCGCCGCCGGCCGGGCGCCGCCGCCGCCGCCGCCGCGCCAGCTCCGGCTGGGGCTGCTCTGCGCCAGCGCCGCCATCGTGGTCATCGACGACGAACCCGACGTGCTGGATTCCACCCGCCTGCTGCTGGAAAGCTGGGGCCACACCGTGCTGTCGGGCACCAGCGCCGACGACGTGGTGGCCCGATTGGCCGAGTTGGGACGCGAACCCGATCTGGTCCTCGCCGACTACCGGCTCCGCAACGGCGACACCGGCGGCCAGGCGGTGGCCCGGGTGGAAAGCCAACTGGAGGGGAGGGTGCCGGCGATCATCCTCACCGGCGACACCGCGCCGGAACGGCTGCAGCAAGCCAAGGCGCTGGGCTACGGCCTGCTGCACAAGCCGGTGCAGCCCGAAGCGCTGCGCACCGCCATCGACGAGGCCCTGGCCCGCGGTCTGCGCGCCCGCCGCCGCGCCGAAGGCAAGGGGCGCATCTCCCGCAAGGCCAAGGCGGGGTGAAGCGGGCGACGCCCGCGCTCCAAAAATTCCCGAAGCGCGGGCGTCCCGCCCGTTTACTGAGCCACTTCCACCGTGCAGGTCAAATTGAGTTCCCCTGCCGTGTTGGCGACGGTGTTGAGGCAGGCCTCGGCACGCTCGGGGATGGAAACGGCGAAACGGGTGACGTAGAGGCCCTGCTCGGACAGCCGTTGCGCGTCGAGCCGCACGATGTTGGCCTTGAACTGGCCGAACACCTCCGACAGACGGGCGATCAGGCCGGGGCGGTCGCCGCCCATCACCACCACCCGGTGGGTGATGCGCCCCGATGGGCCATGCGCCGGTTCCAGGTCGAAGGGACACACCGAGACGCTCATCCCGGCCAGCTCGGGCATGGCGAGGAGGTCGCGTTCCACCTCGGCGACGGCGACGTCGGCCGGCAGGTCGCACACCGAGGTGAACTCGGCGCCGGTCCCCAGCATGGCGAAGCTGGTATCGCCAAGATTGGCTCCCAGCTCGAACAGACGCCCGGTGATGGCGGCGATCAGGCCGGTGCGGTCGGGTCCGAAGACGGAAATCAGCACGGCGGTCATGGGACCAACTCCCTTGGGGAAGGACGGGACACACATAATGCCTATGCGGAGTCGTTTTGTTAACCCGCCGATCAGAACCGGCTATACTGCGCGCCTTGGGGGGATGAGCCGGAGCCGGCAATGAGGGCAGTCATCGCGTTGGGGGTTGTGGCGGGCCTCGGCCTGGCCGTGGGCGGCGCCGCGTGGTGGATGGGGTGGCGGCCGTCGGACGCCGTCGATCCCCGCGACCCGCGCCAGGTGTTGCTGGGCCAGACGCTCTACCACCGCCATTGCGCCGAATGCCACGGCGTGAATCTCGAAGGCCAGCCCGACTGGCAGGTGCGCAAGCCCAGCGGCGAGCTGCCGGCGCCACCACACGATGCCAGCGGCCACACCTGGCATCACGCCGACGAGCAGTTGCTCGCCATCGTCAAGCACGGCATGGCCCGCTTTGCGCCGCCCGATTACAAGACCGACATGCCCGCCTTCGTCGGCACCCTGACCGACGCCGAAATCCGTTCGGTGTTGGCCTATATCAAGTCGACCTGGCCGAACGACCTCCGCGACAGACAGGCCAGGCTCAACCGGCGCTGATCCGAGGCGTTGGTCGTAAGCCGCCCGGCGGCGTTGGCCCGGCCCCCCCGCACCCTCACATTCCGGCAGGATGCGAGGGAGGTACGCTATGAATCGTTTCCGGTCGGCGGCAGCGTCCATCTGCCTGACGGCGGCTGTCGCCGCCCTGCCGCTGCAGGTGCCCACCGTGGCACAGGCGCGAATGGTGTCGACCGACGAGGTCATTGCCGAACTGGAGGGGGGCTCCCCCCGCGGCCGGGTCGACGAGTTCCTCACCCGCACCGAGGTGCGCCGCGAGCTGGCCCGCTTCGGCGTCTCCCCCGACGAGGCGCGTCGGCGCGTCGCCGCCCTGTCCGACGAGGAGGTGCGGCAACTGGCGGGCCATCTCGACGACATTCCGGCCGGCGGCGACGCTCTGGGGCTGATCGTCGGCACCGCCCTGCTGATCTTCATCGTCCTGCTCATCACCGACATCGCCGGCCTGACCAAGGTGTTCCCCTGGACCCGCAGCGTGCGCTGACCGCCGCGCCCAAATGGCTGGCGGTCTGCGCCGGACTGCTGCTCTCCGCCTGCGCCGCCCCCGCCACCGAGGCGGTGGTGGCGCGGCCGGGGATGCTGCCGGCGCGGGTCGCGGTGGCCTTGGTGCCCAACTTCCCCCAGACCGAGCACACCTGCGGTCCGGCGGCCTTGGCCATGGCGTTGGCCTGGAGCGGGCTTTCGACCTCGCCCCGCCACCTGGAACCGCAGGTCTACACTCCCGGCCGCGAGGGCAGCCTGGCCGCCGACTTGGCAACGGCAGCCCGGCGGCGGGCGCGGCTGGCGGTGGCGCTGGACGGGCTCGCCTCGGTGCTGGCCGAACTGGCCGCCGGCCACCCGGTGGTCGTGCTGCAGAACCTGGGCCTCGACTGGGTGCCGCGTTGGCATTTCGCGGTGGCGGTGGGCTACGACCTCGGCGCCCGCTCCATCCGCCTGCATTCCGGCGGCGACGAACCCCAGGAGTTGCCGCTCGACACCTTCGAGCACACCTGGAGGCGGGGCGGCGGCTGGGCGCTGGTGGTGCTGCCGCCCGACACGCTGCCGGCCGCCGCCGGTGAGCTGGCGGTGGCCCGCGCCGCGGCGGGGCTGGAGCGTGCCGGCTATCCCGGTGCCGCCGCCACCGCCTACCGGGCCATGCTGGACCGCTGGCCGGACAGCCTGGCGGCCTCGGTGGGGCTGGGCAACGCCCTGCTGGCGGCCGACGAGCGCGACGAGGCGGTGGCGTGGCTGCGACAGGCGGCGGCCCGTCATCCGGAATGGGACGCGGTGCGGAATAATCTGCGAGAATTATCGCCTCGCCCAGCGGGGGACGGTTAGGGACAGGGCAATCGGGTGAAGGAGGATGTTCCCGTAAACAAGGCCGTCATTCCCGCGAAGGCGGGAATCCATGTTGCCGCCGACACGATTTCCGGCCTCGCATTTCCTCTGCTCCAACCATGGACCCCCGCTTTCGCGGGGGTGACGAGAAACATTAAGGACGATATCCCTTCACCCGCCCTCCAGGATCAAGCCTTGCATCCGATTGCGTAGCAGAGCATCTCATAGGGAGATGCTTCCGGGGTTGCCATGCTCTTCTCCGCCCCCCTGCCCGCCCCCTCGCCTGCCCGGCTGCGGCTCCGCCACGCCGTGGCCGAGGACGAGGACACCGCCGCCGCGCGCCTGATCGAGGCGGCCCGCCAGCCCGAGGGCGTGGCCGCCGCCGCCGTGCGGCTGGTGGACGGGGTGCGCCAGCGCCGCACCCGCCTCGGCGACCTCGACGCCTTCCTGTCGGAATACAAGCTCTCCAGCCAGGAGGGCGTGGTGCTGATGTGCCTGGCCGAGGCGCTGCTGCGCATCCCCGACCCGGCCACCGCCGACCGCCTGATCCGCGACAAGGTGGGCGGCGCCGAATGGCGGCGCCACCTGGGACACAGCCCGTCGGCCTTCGTCAACGCCTCCACCTGGGCACTGATGCTGACCGGGCGGCTGCTGCGCCTCGACGAGCCGGTGGCGGAGGGCGGGTTGGCCGCCGCCGCCGGGCGTCTGGCGGCCCGGGCCGGCGAGCCGGTGGTGCGCGAGGCGCTGGCTCAGGGCATGCGCATCATGGCCCGCCAATTCGTCATGGGCCGCAGCATCGACGAGGCCCTGACCCGCGCGGCCGAGTGGGAGCGCAGGGGCTTCCGCCATTCCTTCGACATGCTGGGCGAGGCCGCCCGCACCGGCGCCGACGCCCTGCGCTACTTCGATGCCTATGCCGGCGCCATTGCCGCTCTCGGCCGGGTGGGCGGCGAGCCGGTGACGGCACCGGGCATCTCGGTCAAGCTGTCGGCGCTGCATCCCCGCTTCGAGTTCGCCCAGCGCGCCCGCCTGCTGGCCGAACTGGTACCCCGGCTGGGCGAACTGTGCCGGTTGGCGGCGGCCGCCGGCATCGGCCTCACCGTCGACGCCGAGGAGGCCGACCGGCTGGAGCCTACTCTGGACGTGGTCGAGGCGGTGCTGGCCGAACCGGGCCTCGGCGGCTGGGAGGGCTTCGGACTGGCGGTGCAGGCCTACCAGAAGCGCGCCCCCGCGCTGGTCGACTGGCTGGGCGAACTGGCCCAGGCCCGCCGCCGCCGCCTGATGGTGCGGCTGGTCAAGGGCGCCTATTGGGACAGCGAGATCAAGCGGGCGCAGGAGCGCGGCCTCGCCGCCTTCCCGGTGTTCACCCGCAAGGCCGCCACCGACGCCTGCTTTCTGGTCTGCGCCAGGAAGCTGCTGGCGGCGCCGGCCGCCTTCTTCCCCCAGTTCGCCACCCACAACGCCTACACCGTCGCCGCCGTGACGGACATGGCGGGTGATCGGCGGGACTGGGAATTCCAGCGGCTGCACGGCATGGGCGAGGCGCTCTACGCCCAGGTGGTGGGACAGCATCCCTGCCGCACCTACGCCCCGGTGGGCAGCCACGAGGACCTGCTGCCCTATCTGGTGCGCCGGCTGCTGGAGAACGGCGCCAACACCTCGTTCGTCAACCGCATCGCCGACGAGACGGTGCCGGTGGAGGTTGTGGCGGCCGACCCGGTCGCCGCACTGGCGGCCGCCAGCCCCAAGGCCGACCCGCGCATCCCGCTGCCGGCCGACCTGTTTTCGCCCCGGCGGAATTCGCGCGGCCTCGACCTCACCGATCCGCCGACACTGGACAAGCTGGACGCCGCCATGGCCGAGGCCGCCTCGCACCACTGGAGCGCCGCGCCGGTGGTGGGCGGCGACGAGGTCGGCGGCGGCCCGACCGAGCCGGTGCAGGACCCCGCCGACCGCCGCCGCACGGTGGGAACGGTGACCGCCGCCCAGCCCGCCGAGATCGCCCGCGCGGTGAGCTTGGCGGTCGAGGCCGCGGATGGGTGGGATGGCCGCGACGCCGAGAACCGCGCCGCCATCCTGGAGCGGGCCGCCGACCTCTACGAGGACCATGCCGCGACGCTGATGGCGGTGGCGGTCCGCGAGGCCGGCAAGACCATTGGCGATGCCGCGGCCGAGATGCGCGAGGCGGTCGACTTCCTGCGCTTCTACGCCGCCGAGGCGCGCCGGCTGTTCCTCCCCCAACCGCTGCCGGGGGTGGCGGGTGAGAGCAACACGCTGTCGCTGCATGGCCGCGGCGTATTCGCCTGCATCTCACCGTGGAACTTCCCGCTGGCCATCTTCACCGGCCAGGTGGCCGCCGCCCTGGCCGCCGGCAACGCCGTGGTCGCCAAGCCGGCCGAGCAGACGCCGCTGATGGCCGCCCACGCGGTGCGCCTGCTGCACCAGGCGGGTGTGCCGCCCAACGTGTTGCACCTGCTGCCCGGCGACGGCTCGGTGGGCGAAGCCCTGATCCGGCAGCCGGGAGTGGCCGGCGTCGCCTTCACCGGCGCCATGGCCACGGCACGGGCCATCGCCGGCCGACTGGCGGTGCGGGAGGGTCCTCTGGTGCCGCTGATCGCCGAAACCGGCGGCCAGAACGCCATGATCGTCGACTCTTCGGCACTGCCCGAGCAGGTGGTGGCCGACGTGCTGGACAGCGCCTTCCGCTCCGCCGGCCAGCGCTGTTCGGCGGCACGGCTGCTGTTCGTCCAGCAGGACGTGTTCCCGCGCATCACCCGCATGCTGGCCGGCGCCGCCGAGGAGCTGGTGGTCGGCGACCCCGCCCGCCTCGCCACCGATGTCGGCCCGGTCATCGATCAGGATGCCCTGGACGCCCTGCAAGCCCACGCCGCCGGCATGCCGCGGCCGCTGGTGCAGTGCCGCCTGGGGCCGGACTGCCGGCACGGCACCTTCTTCGCCCCCCGCGCCGTCGTGCTGGATGACATCGGCGCGCTGGGCGGCGAGGTGTTCGGCCCGTTCCTGCATGTGGTGCCGTTCGGGGCCGATCGCCTCGATGCGGTTTGCGCGGCGGTGGCCGGCACCGGCTGCGGCCTGACGCTGGGCATCCACAGCCGCATCGACGCCACGGTGGAGTTCATCCGCCGCCGGCTGAAGGTGGGCAACCTCTACGTCAACCGCAGCCAGATCGTCGCCGTGGTGGGCAGCCAGCCGTTCGGCGGCGAGGGCCTGTCCGGCACCGGTCCCAAGGCCGGCGGCCCCTTCACCCTGCCCCGCTTCGCCGTCGAGCGCACCGTCACCATCAACACCACCGCCGCCGGAGGCAACGCGGCGCTGCTGTCGCTGGGGGAGGAATCTGGTCAAAAAATATGACCACGCCACCCCATATGGACCACTTCCACCCCCTGTGCCATAGTATGCCATGCGGCAAAGTCGCCCCCTCCCCCGGGAGTCGAGGAGCGGCAGCAGGATCGGGAGATTGCTTCATTGAAATCCTTACTCTCGCTGAGTTCGCTCATCGACGCGTTGAACGAGCGCGTCGGGCGGACGGTCTATTGGCTGATCCTGGTGATGGTGGTGGTCAGCGCCGGCAACGCCTCGGTGCGCTACATCTTCTCCACCAGTTCCAATGCCTGGCTTGAGGTGCAGTGGTACCTGTTCTCGGTGGTGTTCCTGCTGTCGGCCGGCTACACGCTGCTGAAGAACGAGCATATCCGCATCGACGTCGTCGCCGGCAGGATGTCGCGGCGGGTGCATCTGTGGATCGACATCCTGGGAACGCTTTTCTTCCTGTTCCCCATGGCGCTGCTGATCCTCAAGCTGTCCTGGCCCATGGTGGTGGAATCCTATTTTCGCAATGAGATGTCGGGCGATGCCGGCGGGCTGCTGCGCTGGCCGGTCAAGGCGATGATCCCGGTGGGCTTCACCTTGCTGCTGTTGCAGGGCCTGTCCGAGTTGATCAAGAAGATCGCCATCCTCAACGGCATCCTTCCCGATCCCGGCGAGCACGGCCACCACCCGCCCCTGACCCCCATCGAGGGGGAAACCCCATGAGCGCCTTCCTCATCATCAACATGGCGCCCTTGATGTTCGGGGCGTTGATGCTGTTTCTGCTGTGCGGCTATCCGGTGGCCTTCGCCCTGGCCGCCAACGGTATCGTCTTCGGCCTGCTCGGCATGGAACTGGGGCTGCTCAACTCCAGCCTGTTCCAGGCGCTGCCGGAACGGGTATTCGGCATCATGCGCAACGACACCCTGCTGGCCATCCCGTTCTTCACCTTCATGGGGCTGATCCTCGAACGCTCCGGCATGGCCGAGGATTTGCTCGACACCATCGGGCAGTTGTTCGGGCCGGTCCGCGGCGGTCTGGCCTATGCGGTGATCTTCGTCGGCGCCCTGCTGGCGGCGACTACCGGCGTGGTGGCGGCCTCGGTGATCTCCATGGGGCTGATCTCGCTGCCCATCATGCTGCGCTACGGCTACGACCGCCGCTTGGCCTCGGGCGTCATCGCCGCCTCGGGAACCTTGGCCCAGATCATTCCGCCGTCGCTGGTGCTGATCATCATGGCCGACCAGTTGGGCCGCTCGGTGGGCGACATGTATGCCGGCGCCTTCGTGCCCGGCCTCGTCCTCACCGGCCTCTACACCGGCTTTGTCCTGCTCACCACCATCTTCAACCCCAAAGCCGCCCCGGCGCTGCCGCTTGAGGCGCGCACTCTGCGCGGCCTCAAGCTGCTGCAACGGGTGGTGGTGTGCCTGGTGCCGCCGCTGGTGCTGATCTTCCTGGTGCTGGGCACCATCTTCCTCGGCATCGCCACCCCCACCGAAGGCGGCGCCATGGGAGCCGCCGGCGCCCTGATCCTGGCGCTGATCAAGCGCAAGCTGTCCTGGAACCTCACCCGGCAGGCCATGGACAGCACAGCCAAGCTGTCGTCCTTCGTGGTCTTCATCCTGGTGGGCTCGACGGTGTTCGGCCTGGTGTTCCGCGGCGTCAACGGCGACCTGTGGGTCGAGCACCTGCTGACCAGCCTGCCCGGCGGCAAGCTGGGCTTCCTGATCGTCGTCAACATCCTGGTGTTCGTGCTGGCCTTCTTCCTCGACTTCTTCGAACTCAGCTTCATCATCGTGCCGCTGCTGGGTCCGGTGGCGGAGAAGCTGGGCATCGACCTGATCTGGTTCGGCGTGCTGCTGGGGGTCAACATGCAGACCTCGTTCATGCACCCGCCGTTCGGCTTCGCCCTGTTCTACCTGCGCAGCGTGGCGCCCAAGGTGGACTACCTGGACAGGTTCACCGGCAAGACGATGGCCAAGATCACCACCGGCCAGATCTACTGGGGTGCGGTGCCCTTCGTGGTCATCCAGGTGATCATGGTGGCGCTGGTGATCGGCTTCCCCGAGATGGTCACCGGCTTCCTTGGCGGCGACATCGTGATCGATCCGGAGCAGATCAAGATGAATGTGCCACAGGCGGAATACTGATATCGGCGAGCCAAGCACCTGGCTCGCCGAGTCCTTCGGTTTTCCAAACAGAAGACCCCGCTTTCGCGGGGCTTTCCTTTTCCGGTACCGAAAGCCCGATCAGCCGGGCTTGCGGGTCAACTGCATATAGCGGTCGAACGAGGCTTCGGCGACGCCGAACCATTCGAGCTGGGCGTCCTGGAAGGGCTTCCAGGCGTCATAGATCTTCTTGAACTTCGGGTTGCGGGCCGATTCCTCGGCATACAATTCCATGGCCGACTTGTGGCAGGCGTCCATGATCGCCTTGGAGAAATAGCGCAGCTTGACGCCACTGCCCACCAGACGCTTCAACGCCAGAGTGTTGTTGACGTCGTACTTGGCCTGCATGTCGATGTTGGATTCGGCGCAGGCCGCCTCCAGGATCGCCTTGTAGCTCTTGGGCAGGGCGTCCAACGCCTTGTCGTTGATCAGGAACGAGACGTTGGGGCCGCCTTCCCACCAGCCGGGCGCATAGTAGTACGGCGCCACCTTGTAGAAGCCGAGCTTTTCGTCGTCATAGGGGCCGACCCACTCGGCGGCATCGATGGTGCCCTTCTCCAGCGACGGATAGATGTCGCCGCCGGCAATCTGCTGCGGCACCAGCCCCAGCTTCTCCATCACCTTGCCGGCATAGCCGCCGATGCGCATCTTGAGGCCCCTGAGGTCCTCGACGGTGTTGATCTCCTTGCGGAACCAGCCGCCCATCTGCACGCCGGTGTTGCCGCCCGGGTAGTTCACGACGTTGTAGCCCTTGAAGAACTCGCGCATCAGCGCCATGCCGCCGCCGTGATAAAGCCAGGCGTTCTGCTGGCGGGCGTTGAG
>JACPDP010000008.1 GCA_016183945.1 Magnetospirillum sp. | reverse complement strand
CGAACAGCACCAGCGCCATCACCGCCGCCAGCGCGGCAGCGACCAGCAACGCCCAGAATACCGGGGCGGAAACGGCGACCACCTTGACCCTCCGCTGCTCGTGTTTCCGTCCTCGGCCGGCCGCCAAGTCTACGCAATTCGAATTGGCGTGCAAGTCCACAGCGCGCGGCGACCAGCCAATGGTGTTGCCCCAAGTGACGACTTGTACCAAAATGCTCACGAGAAGGATCGCGGCAGGCCCGCCGCCGTTGGGGGAGCGCGGGAGAGGGGAGTTCAGAGCGGCATGTCGCTGCCAACAATCATCGGCTTTCTGGCCGGCATCATCCTCTTCCTCGGCTCGATCGTTCTGGCAACGGACAACTATGTTGTTTTCATCGATTTCCCGAGTTTTATCATGGTGGTGGGCGGGGTTTTCGCCTCGACGTTCATTTCGTACGAGCCGCGATACGTCTACATGGCGCTTCGCCTCGTCCTCTCCATCTTCTTCGCCCCGCGCATCGGGCGCGGCGTGCTCCAGGGTGAGGTCGCCCGATGTGTCCGATGGGCCTACTTGATCCAGAAGTCGGGCATCACGGCGCTTGAGGCTGAAGCCGGCAAGACCAAGCAGCAGGACCGCTATCTCGGCTTCGGCGTCGATCTGGTGATCAGCGGCTACACCGGTGCCGAGGTGCGCGAGCTGCTGGTGAACAGCCTGGAGACGGCCTTTCACCGCAGCACCGTACCGGCGGAAATCCTGCGGAACATGGCGGGCACCGCTCCGGCGTTCGGAATGATCGGCACCCTGGTCGGCTTGATCATCATGCTGGGGCAGATGGGGACCGACCCCTCGAAGCTGGGGCCCGGCATGGCGGTGGCGCTGATCACCACCCTCTACGGCGTGTTGCTGCCGCGTCTGATCCTGCTGCCGGCGGCGAGCAAGATACAGCAGCGCGAGGAGATCATCCGCTTCCGCAACATGCTGGTGGCGGAAGGCATGGCCTTGCTGGCCGACCGGCGCAATCCGCGCTTCATTCAGGATGCCATGAACAGCTATCTCGATCCTTCCATCCACTTCGATATCGACAAGATGAAAAGATGAAGCTGGGACCCAACAAGCCGGCGGAGGTCGACAACTCCTGGATGGACACCTTCGGTGACATGGTGTCCTTGCTTCTGTGCTTCTTCATCATGCTGGCGGCCATTTCCAAGGTGGACGCCAACCTGTACGAGCAGGTGCAGTCCGGCATGGCCAAGGAAATCGGCAACCAGAATGTGGCCAAGCCGCTGCAGGACCTGAAGACGCAGATGGACCAGATGGTGGCCGGCATGGGCGCCGACGAGGCGGTCGATGTCGGCCGCGACGACAAGGGGCTGGTGCTCAACCTGGCCGCCGGGGCCATGTTCAAGGTCGGTTCGGCCGAGATTCAGTCGCAGATGCTGCCGGTGCTCAAGGAGATCGCCGAGACCCTGTCGAACCCGCGCTTCGCCACCTACACCATCGAAATCCAGGGCCACACCGACGACACGCCGATGCGGACGGGGCAGTATCCCACCAACTGGGACCTGTCCTCGGCGCGCGCCTTGACGACCTTGAAGGCCTTCGCCCAGTTGGGAATGGCGCAGTCGCGCATGCGCCTGGCCGCCCTCGCCGACGTGGCGCCGCGTGCCCCCAACCGCAGCCCCGACGGCAATCCCTACCCCGAGAATCAGGCGCTCAACCGCCGGATCGAGGTCCACGTCTATCCGCGGTAGGTCTTCTTCTGGATCATCACGGGATTGCGGGGGACTGTCGCGACGCCGAACACATGCCTGCGGATAGCCTCTTCCGGCGGCGTGAGGACTTCGTACTATTAGTGGCATAAAATATACTTCAATTGCTTCGGCGAAAAATATTTCTCGCCGTTCTCTAAGGCAGAGAAGCCGCGTCGTATACCGATGGAGAGGGGAGTGCAATGGTGGGTTTGGGGACAATACAGAGCAGATTGCTGCTGGTTGCGGCGACCGTGATGGTCGCGCTCGGTGCCGTTGTCGCTACGTGGTGGGTGGCATTCGATCGTCTGAAGGTGAACGGGCCGGTCTACGGGCAGATCGTCCAGTTGAAGGATCTCGTTGCCGACATCCTTCCGCCGCCCGAGTACCTGATCGAGTCGTATTTGACGGCAGCCATTGCGCTCAACGCCCCGAGCGAAATCCTGCCGTCGCTCAAGGATAAGATGGGCCGCCTCAAGAAGGATTTTCTTGAACGGCACGATTATTGGGCCAAGGCCGACCTCGATCGCTCGGTGGCCGATGGCCTGCTGACGAAGGCGTATGGGCCGGCCGTCAAGTACTATGAAGTGACGGACCAGCGGTTTTTCCCGGCGCTCGCGTCCGGCGACCATGGCGCCGCCGTGGCCGCCTTCAAGGAAATGACCGGCTTCTACGAGGAACACCGCGCCGCCATCGACGAGGTGGTCGCCGCATCGGACAAGCTGGTCAAGGCAACTGAAGTGGCGACGGTCGCGAGCGAGAGGACGGCCAAGGCGTTCACCCTTGTCGTTTCGGCGGCCCTTGCCGCCGCTGTCCTGTCGGTGGCGATCCTCGTGATGCGCTCGATCACCCGGCCACTCGCCAACCTCGTGGGAGCCGTCGAGATACTGGGCGCCGGGCGGACCGAGACCGCCATTCCCGAAACCGGTCGCACCGACGAAATTGGCCCGCTGGCCCGCACCCTTGAGCAGTGGCGCTCCGGCCTGATCGAGGCCGGCGAACGCCAGCGCCGGGAACAAGGCGAACTCGTGCGGCGCGAGGCGCGGCAACGTCACCTGGACGAGGCCATGGCGAGGTTCGACGGAGTGATCGCCAAAGTGGTGGTCGCAATCAACACCGCGGTCGACGGCATGGAGGCGTCGGCGCAATCGATGACCGACCAGATCGGCTGCGTCTCGACGCAGTCCGGCTCGGTGGCCACGGCGTCGCAGCAGGCTGCGGCCAATGTGCAGACCGTCGCCGCCGCCACCGAGGAACTGTCATCATCGGTGGCCGAGATCGGACGGCAGGTCGGTCGCTCGGTCGATATCACCAAGGCTGCGGTCGAGGAGGCCACCAAGACCAACGACATCGCAGCCCAGACCAACCTGCTGGCCTTGAACGCCACCATCGAGGCGGCGCGGGCCGGCGAAGCCGGCAAGGGCTTTGCCGTGGTCGCCGGCGAGGTGAAGAGCCTGGCCAATCAGACGGCCCGGGCCACCGAGGAAATCACCCAGCAGATCCATGCGGTGCAGACCGAGACTTCGCGTGCGGTCGAGGCCATCAGCAACGTTGGCCAAACCATCGATCGCATCGGCGAAATCGCCGGGACCATCGCCTCGGCGGTCGAGGAGCAGGAGGCCGTCACCCGCGAGATCGCCCGTAACGTCGAGGAGGCGGCGTGCGGCACCTCGGAGGTGTCCGACCATATCTCGGCAGTCGCCGCAGCGACCGCCGAGGCCAGCAGCGGTGCCGCCTCCGGACTCTCGATCGCGCGGCGGCTGAAGGGCGAGGCCGACCGCCTGGACACCTCGGTCAAGGAGTATCTGCGTGAGATCGCCACCGCCGTATAGTCACCGCGTCCCGCCCATTGCGGGAAGGATCCCGGGAAGGAGGGCGGCGATATTCGTGGTCCTGATCCGGGGCGAGTTGGCGCGTTAACGCTTCGTTTCGGTCACCCTATGCCGCGCACCGGCCAAACTATGGTGCGCGGCATAGTCGTTGTGATGCTCAGCTGCAGCCGGTGGTGCCGCCGCAGGTGTCGCACTTGAGGCAGGTGCCGTTGCGCACCAGGGTGAAGTTGCCGCATTCGGGGCAGGCGTCGCCCTCGTAGCCCTTCATGCGGGCGGTGCGGATCTGCTCGGCGCGATTGTCGAAGGCCTGCAGCATGGCTTCGGTATCCACGCCCACCGCCACCGCGCCCGCCGCCGCCATCTGCATGCTGCCGGAGAAATCGGCCGACACCGAGCCGGCGCTGCCGCCCTGGGCGCCCTTGACCACCATCAGCTTGGAACGGACATAGCCGCGCGAGGCCACCAGTTCCACCACCGCGCCGAGATGGGCGGCGTGGTCGATCTGGCTCTCCTGGCTGGTGCCGCGGCCCACCGTATCGGGCATCAGGTCGGCCGGCTCCACATGGGCGAGCTCATTGCGGCCCAGGTACGAGATGGCCAGCTCGCGGAAGATGTAGTCGAGGATGGAGGTCGCCATCTTGATGGTGTCGTTGCCCTCGACCATGCCGGAGGGTTCGAAGCGGGTGAAGGTGAAGGCCTCGACGAACTCCTCGAGCGGCACGCCGTATTGCAGGCCGATGGAGATGGCGATGGCGAAGTTGTTCATCATGGCGCGGAAGGCGGCGCCTTCCTTGTGCATGTCGATGAAGATCTCGCCCAGCTTGCCGCTCTCGTATTCGCCGGTGCGGAGATAGACCTTGTGGCCGCCGACGATGGCCTTCTGGGTGTAGCCCTTGCGGCGGTCGGGCAGCTTGCCGCGCTGGTTGTGGATCACTCGCTCGACGAGGCGCTCGGCGATGATCTCGGCGCGGGCGGCCATGGGGGCGGCGGCCAGTTCTTCCTCCAGCGCGCCGGCATCGTCCAGCAGGGCGGCCTGCAGCGGCTGGCTGAGCTTGGAGCCGTCGCGGTAGAGCGCGTTGGCCTTGATCCCCAGCCGCCACGACGTCATGTAGGCGTCCTTGCAGTCGAGGACCGTGGCCGAGTTCGGCATGTTGATGGTCTTGGAGATGGCCCCCGAGATGAAGGACTGCGCCGCCGCCATCATGCGGATATGGCTGTCCACCGACAGGTAGCGCTTGCCGATCTTGCCGCACGGGCTGGCGCAGTCGAACACCGCCAGATGCTCGGCCTTGAGGAAGGGGGCGCCCTCCAGGGTCATGGCGCCGCTGCACCAGGTGTTGGCGGCGTCGATGTCGGCCTTGGCGAAGCCGAGATGGCTCAGCATGTCGAAGCCGAGGTCGTCGAGGCGCTCGCGCGGGATACCCAGCGTCTCGGTGCAGAACGCCTCACCCAGCGCATATTTGTTGAAGACGAACTTGATGTCGAAGGCGCTTGCCAGTGCCGCCTCGACCCGGGCCAGGGCGCCGTCGTCGAACCCCTTGGCGCGCAAGGTGACGTGGTTGACACCGGGGGCGTCGCGCAAGGACCCGTGGCCGACGGCGTAGCGGATGACCTCGGCGATGTCGGCCTCCTGGTAGCCCAGGGTGCGCAACGCGTCGGGCACCATGCGGTTGATGATCTTGAAGTAGCCGCCGCCGGCCAGCTTCTTGAACTTCACCAGGGCGAAGTCGGGCTCGATGCCGGTGGTGTCGCAGTCCATCACCAGGCCGATGGTGCCGGTGGGGGCCACCACCGAGGTCTGGGCGTTGCGGTAGCCGTGCTTCTCGCCCAGTTGCAGCGCACGGTCCCACGCCAGCTGGGCGGCGGCCACCACCGCGGTCTCGGGGCAGTTGTCGGCGTCCAGCGGCACCGGCAGCACCGACAGGCCCTCGTAGCCGCTGGCCAGGCCATAGGCGGCGCGGCGGTGGTTGCGGATGACGCGCAGCATCTGGCTGCGGTTAAGCGGATAGCCCTCGAAGGCGCCCAGGTGCTCGGCCAGTTCGGCCGAGGTGGCATAGGACTCGCCGGTCATCAGCGCGGTGATGGCGCCGATCAGGGCGCGGCCCCCGTCGCTGTCATAGGGGATGCCCGACGCCATCAGCAGGCCGCCGACATTGGCATAGCCGAGGCCCAGGGTGCGGAACTCGTAGCTCAGCTCGGCGATGCGCGGGCTGGGGAACTGCGCCATCATCACCGAGATTTCCAGCACCACCGTCCACAGCCGCACCGCGTGGCGGAAGCCCTCGATGTCGAAGCCGCCATCCGCCATCCGGAAGGTCATCAGGTTCAGCGACGCCAGGTTGCAGGCGGTGTCGTCGAGGAACATGTATTCCGAGCAGGGGTTGGAGGCGTTGATGCGTCCCGACTCGGGGCAGGTGTGCCACTCGTTGATGGTGGTGTCGAACTGGATGCCGGGATCGGCGCAGGCCCAGGCGGCCTCGCCGATCTGCTCCCACAGGTCGGCGGCCTTGAGGGTCTTGGCGTTGGCCTGGGTGCGCGAGCGCAGCGTCCAGTCGGCATCGTCCGCGACGGCGGTGAGGAACTCGTTGGTGACCCGCACCGAGTTGTTGGAGTTCTGCCCCGAGACGGTGAGATAGGCCTCGGAGTCCCAGTCGGTGTCGAACACCGGGAACTCGATCTCGCGATAGCCCTGGCGGGCGAACTGGATCACCCGCTGGACGTAGTTCTCCGGCAGCATGGCGCCGCGGGCGCCCAGGATGGCTTTCTTCAGGCGCTTGTTGAGCTTGGGGTCGAACCGGGACTCGTCGTCGGCGCCGTCCCACTCGCGGCAGGCCGCCATGACCTCGCCCAGGTGCTTGGCGGCGAGGCGGGAGCCGGCCACCAGGGCGGCCACCTTCTGCTCCTCGACCACCTTCCAATTGATGAACTTCTCGATATCGGGATGATCGACGTCCACCACCACCATCTTGGCGGCGCGGCGGGTGGTGCCGCCCGACTTGATGGCGCCGGCGGCGCGGTCGCCGATCTTGAGGAAGCTCATCAGGCCGGAGGATCGCCCGCCGCCCGACAGCTTCTCGCCCTCGCCGCGCAGCTTGGAGAAGTTGGTGCCGGTGCCCGAGCCGTATTTGAACAGGCGCGCCTCGCGCACCCACAGGTCCATGATGCCGCCCTCGTTGACGAGGTCGTCCTCGATGGACTGGATGAAGCAGGCATGCGGCTGCGGGTGCTCGTAGGCCGACTTGGACTTCACCAGCTTGCCCGACTTGTGGTCGACGTAGTAGTGGCCCTGGCTGGGGCCGTCGATGCCATAGGCCCAGTGCAGGCCGGTGTTGAACCATTGCGGCGAGTTGGGGGCGCCCATCTGGCGCGCCAGCATGAAGCGCATCTCGTCGAAGAAGGCCTGTGCGTCGTCCTCGGCCTTGAAATAGCCGCCCTTCCAGCCCCAATAGGTCCAGGTGCCGGCCAGGCGGTCGAACACCTGCTTGGCGCTGTTCTCGCCGACGATGCGGTCCTTTTCGGGCAGCTTGCCCAGGGCCTCGGCATCGGGTTCGTGGCGGCACAGCCACTCGGGCACCCCCTTCTCGGCCACCCGCTTCATGGCGGCGGGGACGCCGGCCTTGCGGAAATACTTCTGCGCCAGCACGTCGCAGGCCACCTGCGACCACTCGGCGGGGACCTCCATGTCACGCTGGGAGAAGACGACCGAGCCATCCGGATTGCGGATCTCGCTGACCGCATTGCGGAACTCGATGCCGGCATAGGCCGGCTGATCCGCCTTCGTGAAGTGACGCTGGACCCGCATGGTTCCCCCTTCGATGGACTACTGTGTTGGCCGTTGACGGGATGCACACGGAAGGGAAGGCGGCTGGCGCCTTCGAGTCCCGTCACAACATGTTGTGCCATTCGCCCCCGACGGACACACAGGCTATGGCAGCCGCGTCGTCCAGTCAACATGTTGTTACGTGCTGTTTACAATGCACCAGATGCGGGGTGACCCCGAGGGGGCAGTGCTGTCCGGCCCCGATGGCGAGGACAAGTCTGCTCGCTACGAAGCGCAGTATAGGAATAAAGACTTGCGATTGGGCGGACGATGTGCCTATATGCCTGCGAGCCTGGCATGAGCCGGCCGTCGACATAGGAGAGGCCAATGGGCGGGTTCAATTCATCGGCCATGCCGGAACTCGATCTCGGAAAGCGCAGTCCGTCCCAGTTCTACGAGGACAATCCCGATGCCCTTGAGGGCCTCCAAAAGCCGGAAAATCCGCCCGAATTCGCGGGCCAGCCAGTGAACCCTTTTGCTGACCTGCTCCAGCCGGTTGCGCCCAATCCGGGGGCCTGGGGAAGGTCGGGTGAGGACGACGACAAGCCCGAGCTGCTTAGAGAACAAAAAGCGAATTCATCGCTGGCAACCTTCGCACCCGAGGCCACCGCGGACAATTTGCCTAAGCTGAACGCGACCAAGCTGGGTGGGTCGGGAGCCGCGCTGGTGGATTCGCTTGCCCCGCAAGAGGGCGATAATTGGTTGGCCCGAGCGGCCAACGAGTTGTTGCCCAAGGGGGCGAACGGAAAACCAATCCGCCCCATCTGGCAGCAGACCCACACGGTTAACGAGGCCGGCGCCCAAGAGCACGACAATCTTGCCAAGCTGCTTTCGCAGGCGAACGACTTCTCGGCCATGGTGCCGACTTTGGGGCGCGCGATCTCCGACTATGGCGACCAGGGCCGCGGTGACGTCTCGGACGTGCTCGGGCGCTTGGGGGCACTGGACACCGGCAAGACCCAAAGACTGCAGGGCGACCTTGTCGATGCGTTCGGGGAAACGCTGCCATTTCGCATCGCCCCGCTTGGTGCAGGCTTCGATGGGAAGGCGCCCGCCCCAAAGGCGCCAACGCCCTTGACCTGGCCAGGCGACATCAATCCTTATGCCGAACTGGGGCACAGCATCGACGAGGAGGGGATGCTTGCGCACGAGCACATGGCGGATGCGTGGGCCGGTCAATCGAATTTCGGCGACGTGCCCAACGACCTGGCCCGAACTATCCGTGAATACGGCGACCAAGGGCGGGGAGACGTTTCGGACCTTCTTACCCGCCTGCACGGCCGCGATGCCGACTCCGCGGCGTATCTGCAGACCGCCCTGTTCAAGGCCAGTGATGAGAAGATTCCTTATGCGGTTGGCGCCAACAACACGGTCGCTGGGGACGAACCTAAGCCGGGGCAGCAGCCGGACCCTGAGAGCCCCGATCCCGAGGGGCCAAACCCCGAGGAGCCGGACCCGGAGGAGCCGGATCCGGAGGAACCAGACCCCGAGGAGCCTAAGAAGCCCGAGGAATGCCAAGCGCTGCTTGATGAGATCAATGGCCTCCAGGACGACTCGGACCAGGTCAAGGCGGAACTAGACACTGCTCAGCAAAGCCTCGATGAGCTGGAGCAGGAAATCGAGCAAGTCCGTCAGGAGATTGCTGACGCGGAGCAACTGGCCATGGAAGAAGGCAAGAAGGGCTGGGAGGAAAGCGACATAGGAAAGGCGCCGACGGGATGGGGCTATCAGTGGAACCCACTTCGGCGCTTGCGGCAGTGGCGCGGAGCGTTGGAGCAGAGTAACAGCTCCATGGAATACCTGCACAACGTGCTCTATCCCCGCCGATCTGAGCTTGAGCAGCAGAAGCAGGGCATTGCCAGCTACGTAGGCGAACTGCAGGCCCGGTACGACGAGATATCCGGACAGGCAAATGAGCTTATGGACGAATACAGCAATGGCGGCTGCGGGGCTGACGGCTGATGCAGCCCGTCGCCTACCAGCAGGGCTCGGTTTCGTGGTGCGGGTCTATGCGTGACGGCTGTAGCCGGGACGACGCACTGGCAAGGCGGAACTCCTTTGGCTCCAAAAGGTTTTTCGCCTTCGCAAGGGCGTCGGCAACATCGACGCCGCCAAGCTTGGCACGCAGGAGCCAATAAACCGCATCCTTGGGCCTGGCCGGTAAGTCCTTGCCCCCATCGACGAGCAGGTGGCCGAGTGCCGCCTGTGCGCTGGGCTGCCCCGCCGCGGCCGGAATATGAAGCCACCTCGCGGCTTGAGCCTCGCGTTTCGGCACGCCTCGTCCTTCCAACAATTGCAGGCCAAGTTCCATGGCCGCTTCAGCCGAACCCGCGCCCGCCGCGTGGAGACGCACGAGGCAAGCCGCTTGGGGATCGGGCACCGCCCCCCCCTCGAACGCCTGGGCAGCCGCGCGCTGAGCGTCCAAAGGTTGCGCCCACAGGTCTTCAATCGCTCGAAATTCCTGCAATGCGCTGACCGACTGACCCACGTCTTTCATAAGGTCAAGGCGTCGCCGACGCATCCCCTCCTTGCGGTCGCCCCAGGTGAGAAACCCAAGCCGATAGAACCTGCGGCTCTTGCGCTCGTCTTGGGGCGCGCCAACGCCCCGCTCATACAAGAGCCCCAGCGAGAGGATCGCCCGATCGAAGCCGTGCTCTGCCGCTTTCCGGAACCTCGTGACCGCTTGGTCTGGCGCGAGATTGAAGCAAATGCGGTCCAAGATCAGCTCACCGGCAATCTCGTCGGCCTTCGGATCGCCGAGCCGCTCGCCTTCCCGCAGATTATCGAAGACCCCAGGGCAGTCCCGCGCCTTAAGGGCTTTCCCTAGGTCGATGAACCACTGGCGGTTCAGTTCCCAATTCCCGGCCGCGGCCGGCCGGATAGACAGCCCGTCGCCCCCCATTAGGAGGGTAAGGAATATGAGAAGCAGCCGTCGCGCCACGTTGAGGCCCCGTCAAAAAGAATGCTCGCGATTGTGGTGCAATTTTCCGCCAGGCGCAATTCATCGGGCCCGGGTCTGCAAAACGGTGCAAAACGGGGTCGGTCTGCAAAACGGCGTGCAAAACGGGGTCCGTGCAAAACGGGGTCACGTGCAAAACGGGGTCACAAAACGGGGTCACACAAAACGGGGTCAGAGTCCATTTTCCTTCGCGTGCAAAACGCGAAAACGGAAAACGCGAAAACGGGGTCAGAGTCCATTTTCCTTTGGCGTGGTGTGGCGCCCCCTGGGGGCAGTGCAAACGGTGCCGGCGCCGAGCGGAGGCCACCAAGAGCGTCGGGCTGAGAAGCGTCTCCATCCGAACCACGCTTGATCCACTCCGCGAACGAGGGCCCGCCTCCCCATCACGGTGCCGTCGCCCTGTCCCCTCCGCGCACCCCTCTGGACGCGGCCCCCGGGTTTTGCCATAGTCCCGGCAACATTTGCTTTTCCGAGGTCGACATGACGACGCTGGGGACACTGCTCTACACCTGGTCCAAGGGCAAGCTGGTGGGAACCGACACCGCCGGCAACCGCTACTTCGTCGAGAAGCGCGAGGCCAAGGGCCGGCGCACCAAGCGCTGGGTGATCTATAACGGCGTGCCGGAGGCCTCCAAGGTGCCGGCGGAGTGGCATGCCTGGCTGCACTACACCAGCGACCATCCGCTCACCGACGTCAGCCGCAAGGCGTGGCAGAAGCCGCACGAGGCCAACAAGACCGGCTCGTCCGACGCCTATCTGCCGCCCGGCCACGATCTCGCCGGCGGTCAGCGCGAGCGCGCTGCCGGTGACTACGAGGCTTGGCGCCCTTGAGCATTCCGGTGGGGGGCCGCATGTTCACCAAGGGCGGCGACCGCGACATGGTGGTCGGCGCCCTGGTCTTGCTGGTGGGGGTGGCCCTGTTCGGCCTGGCCTATTCGGTGGGCGGCAAGGGGCCGGCCAAGAGCGAGGGCTACCTTCTGCAGGCGCGCTTCAGCAAGGCCGACGGCGTCGCCGTCGGCACCGCGGTGCGGCTGTCGGGCGTGCGGGTGGGGCGTGTCGTCGACCTCAAGCTCGATCCGTCGTTCCGCGCCGTCACCACCATCCAGCTGGCGCCCACCATCGGGCTGACCGCCGACACCGCCGCCGCCATCCAGACCGACGGATTGCTGGGGGCGAAATACATCGACCTGAAGCCGGGCGGCGACGAGCGCGTGCTGAAGCCCGGCGAGGAAATCGCCTATACCCAGGACTCGGTGGTCGTCGAGGATCTGCTGCGGATGATCATCGATCAGGGCCGCGCCAAGCGCGGCTATCTCGACAAGCCGTTGCCCAATATGACCAGGTAAGGACGAAGCCATGGGACGCAACCTGATCGAGACCCTCATGGGCGCCGTGGTTCTGGCGGTGGCCGGTTTCTTCCTCCTGTTCGCCTACAGCCACGCCAGCATCCAGAAGATCGAGGGCTACGAGATCGTCGCCCAGTTCGCCAGCGTCGGTGGCCTGGACACCGGCGCCGACGTCAAGATCAACGGCATCAAGGTGGGGACGGTGGCGTCGCAGACGCTCGATCCCCAGACCTTCAACGCCGTGGTCAAGCTGTCGATCTCGCCCAGCGTGCAACTGCCCGCCGACACCACGGCCAGCATTTCCAGCGAGGGCCTGCTGGGGGGCAAGTTCGTCAAGCTGGAGCCGGGCCGCGCCCAGGCGCGCCTGCCGGCGGGGGGCACGCTGGTTCGCACCAAGGACTTCAAGTCCATCGAGGAGATGGTGGGCGAGCTGATCTTCCTGGCCACCGCCGACAACCAGTCGCCGCAGGCCGCTCCCGCCGGTCCGCTGGTGCCGGGAGACACGCCCCCGCCCGGCTCCGAAAAGAGATGAGGCTGGGGAGTCTCGCCGCCCTGGCCCTGCTGCTGCCGTCGGCGGTCCTGGCCCAATCGACGCCCGACCTCTCGATGGACACCGTGGTGCTGCAGGGCCTCGACAAGGTCACCGCGCGGGTGGTGACCATCGAGGCGCATGTCGGCGACCCGACGCCGGTGCGCTTCGGCACGCTGGAAATCATCGTGCGCGCCTGCAAGAAGCGTCGGCCGGAAGACCTGCCGGAAAGCGCAGCCTTTCTCGACATCTGGGAATTGCGGGCCGACCAGCCGGCCGCCAGCCTGTTCCGCGGCTGGATGTTCGCCTCCTCGCCGGCGTTGTCGGCCATGGAGCACCCGGTCTATGATATTTGGGTGCTGGACTGCCGCAACAGCGGGAAGCGATAGCCGGCGCCGCCGGCCGCGCCGACGCTTGCTTTCGCCCCCTTACCCCATATATAAGCTGAACCCTTTCCCCGAAGGCCTGTCGTAAAGGATGGTCCATGGCGCGCGTTACTGTTGAAGATTGCGTTCTCAGGATTCCCAACCGGTTCGAACTGGTATTGATCGCCGGTCAGCGCGGCCGTGACATCGCGGCCGGCGCCCGCATCACCGTTGATCGCGACAACGACAAGAACCCGGTCGTGGCCCTGCGCGAGATCGCCGATGAAACCGTGCCCCTCGACACCTTGCGCAATGCGCTGATCCAGGGGCTGCAGAAGCACGTCGAGGTTGATGAGCCGGAAGAGGACGAGATGGACACCTTCGTCCCCGAGCGCGACCTCGGCTTCGAGAACATCGCCGGCGAGGAAGACCTCGGCGAGGACGGCCTGACCGTCTCCGACGACGGCGTGGATTTCGACGCGGATGCCGCCGGTGATCTCGGCGACATCGACGTCGGCGAGGAATAGGATATCATAGCCTCGGGGCGGCCGATGATTGTCGGGGCGCCCGCGCGCCGCTGTCAAGCTTGCCCCGGGCCCGGCGCGCCGGCCCCCGCTCGGGAGGAATAATGCCGGCATGATGCGTCAGTTCGAACTGGTGGAGCGGGTCAAGTCCTACGACCCCACCGCGGACGAGGACGCCATCAACCGCGCCTATGTCTACGCCATGAAGATGCACGGCTCGCAGCTGCGGGCCTCGGGCGATCCCTACTTCTCGCATCCCATCGAAGTCGCCGGCATCCTCACCAAGTACCGGCTGGACTCGTCGTCGATCATCACCGCGCTGCTGCACGACACCATCGAGGACACTCCGGCCACCCAGGCCGAGATCGACCGGCTGTTCGGCCCCGAGATCGGCCGGCTGGTCGACGGGGTGACCAAGCTCAACCGCATCGAGTTGCAGTCCGACCACGCCAAGCAGGCCGAGAACCTGCGCAAGCTGGTGCTGGCGATGAGCGAGGACATCCGCGTCCTGCTGGTCAAGCTGGCCGACCGGGTGCACAACATGCGCACCCTCCACTACATCAAGGACCCCGAGGAGCGCCGGCGCATCGCGCTGGAGACCATGGAAATCTACGCTCCGCTGGCCGAGCGCATCGGCATGCAGGAGCTCAAGATGGAGTTGGAGGACCTGGCGTTCTCCGAGCTGCACACCGACGCGCGCGGCTCCATCGTGTCGCGCCTGTCCTTCCTGCGCGAGCAGGGCGGCGACCTGATCGGCCGCATCCTCGAGGAGCTGCGCAAGACCTTCGCCGAAGCGGGGCTCAAGGCCAATGTGTCGGGGCGCGAGAAGACGCCGTATTCCATCTGGCTGAAGATGCGCAAGATGAACGTGGGCTTCGAACAGCTCTCGGACATCATGGCCTTTCGCGTGGTGGTGGACGACATCGAGGACTGCTACCGGGCATTGGGGGTGATCCACTCGCGTTATCCCATGGTGCCCAACCGCTTCAAGGACTACATCTCGACCCCCAAGCCCAACGGCTACCGCAGCTTGCACACCGGCGTGTTCGGACCCGAGCGTCACCGCATCGAGGTGCAGATCCGCACCCAGGAGATGCACGAGGTCGCCGAGCTGGGCGTCGCCGCCCACTGGAAGTACAAGGTCGGCGGCGGCAAGGTCACCGATGGCCGGCAATACCGCTGGATGCGCGAGTTGCTCGACATCCTGGAGCACGCCTCCAACCCCGAGGAATTCCTTGAGCACACCAAGCTCGAGATGTTCCAGGACCAGGTGTTCTGCTTCACCCCCAAGGGCGACCTGATTTCGCTGCCGCGCGGTGCCTGCCCGGTGGACTTCGCCTATGCCGTCCACTCGGTGGTGGGCGACACCTGCGTCGGCGCCAAGATCAACGGCCGTATCATGCCGCTGCGCAGCCAGCTCGGTAACGGCGACCAGGTCGAGATCATCACCTCGAAGGCGCAGACTCCCAACCCCACCTGGGAGCGCTTCGTCGTCACCGGCAAGGCGCGCGCCCGTATCCGCCGCTACATCCGCACCCAGCAGCGCGCCCAGTACACCGATCTCGGGCGCGCCATCCTGGTACGCGGCTTCCGTCATGAGGGCTACGACTTCGCCGAGAAGGCGCTGGACGGTGTCCTCAAAATCTTCAAAGCGGCGACCGTCGACGACCTGCTGGCCATGGTGGGCGAGGGCACCCTGACCGCCCGTGAGGTGGTCTCCACCGTCTTCCCGGAACTCAAGGCGCGGCCGCAGCCCGACAACGTTGTGGCGTTGAAGGCCCGCCAAAAGCAGCTGGCCGAGAAGAAGGACCGCGGGCACGCCGTGCCGATCAAGGGGCTGATCCCCGGCATGGCGGTTCACTTCGCCGGCTGCTGCCACCCGCTGCCGGGCGATCGCATCGTCGGCATCGTCGCCACCGGCAAGGGGGTGACCATCCACACCATCGACTGCGAGAACCTGGAACAGTTTTCCGACCAGCCCGAGCGCTGGCTCGACCTGTCCTGGGACGAGACCGATGGCAACATCCATCTCGGCCGTATCAACCTGGTGGTGGCCAACGAGCCCGGCGCGCTGGGGGGCGTGTCGACGGTGATCGCCAAGAACATGGGCAACATCACCAACCTCAAGATCACCAACCGCAATCAGGATTTCTTCGAGATGCTGATCGACATCGAGGTCCGCGATGTCAAGCATCTCACCAACATCATCGCCGCGCTCCGGGCCATGCCCGCCATCAACTCGGTGGAGCGGGCGAGGAACTAGGAGCCTTCCCCATGCCCGCGCGTCCCCTCCGCCTCGGCGTGAACATCGATCACGTCGCCACCATCCGCAACGCACGCGGCGGCCGCCATCCCGATCCGGTGCGGGCCGCCCATATGGCGGCGGCGGCCGGGGCCGACGGTATCACCGCCCATCTGCGCGAGGATCGCCGCCACATCTCCGACCGCGATATCGAGCGTCTGGCCAACGAAATCCAACTGCCGCTGAATCTGGAAATGGCCGCCACCCCGGAAATGGTGGCCATCGCACTCCGCCACCGGCCGCATGCCGCCTGCATCGTGCCGGAGCGCCGCGAGGAGCGCACCACCGAGGGCGGCCTCGACGTGGCGGGGCAGTTCGACGCGCTGAGGCCGTTGATCGGCCGTCTGGTGGAGGCGGGCATCCGCGTCTCCATGTTCATCGAGGCCGATCCCGCCCAACTCGATGCCGCCAAGCGCCTCGGCGCGCCGGTGGTCGAGTTGCATACCGGCTCCTATTGCGACCATGAGGGGGCTTTACGCGACCGCGAGTTGGCCCGCATCGTCGCCGCCGCCCATCACGCCGAGGTCATCGGGCTGGAATGCCATGCCGGCCACGGCCTGTCCTACGACACGGTCAAGCCGGTTGCCGCCATTCCCAGCATCGCTGAACTCAATATCGGCCACTTCCTGGTGGGCGAGGCCATTTTCGTCGGCTTCGACGCCTCTATCCGCCACATGCGGGTGCTGATGGACGAAGGGCGGAGCGCATCTTGAGGAGACCCGCACCGTGATCCTCGGCATCGGCAACGACCTCATCGACATCCGGCGCATCGAGCGGACGTTGGAGCGCTTCGGCGAGCGCTTTATCGACCGTATCTTCACCCCGGCCGAGCGCGCCAAGGCAGAACGGCGCGGCCCGGACTCGCGTGCCGCCACCTATGCCAAGCGTTACGCCGCCAAGGAGGCCGCCGCCAAGGCGCTGGGCACCGGCTTCAGTGCCGGCGTGTTCTGGCGTGACATCGGGGTGGTCAACCTGCCCTCGGGGCAGCCGACCCTGGCGCTGACCGGGGGCGCCGCCGAGCGTCTGGCGGTGCTGGTGCCGCCTGGTATGGCCGCCGCCATCCACCTCGCCATCACCGATGAATACCCCATGGCGGAAGCGACGGTGATTCTCTCGGCTGTTGCGGGGTGAGCTGGCGGGATGCCCGCGGTCCAGGCTTTCAGCCGAGCCCCTTCAAGTTCTCGTGGTGCACTTCTCCAGGGCGGCCATCAGGTCGCGCGCGGCGAACGGTTTGCGCATGGCCATGTCGGCACCGGCGGCCAGGGCCTGTTCCAGGGGGTCGACGCCCCCCAGCCGGTTGCCTCCCGACATGGCGATGATGCCGGCGCCGAAGCCCTTGGCCCGCAGCGCGCCGATGACTTCGACCCCGGAGACGCCGGGCATCAGGATGTCGGTAATCACCACGTCGAAACCGCTGGGGTCGATGGCCAGGGCCGTGGAGCCGTCCTCGGCTTCCTCAACGGCATGGCCGAACGACTCGAGGATGATGCGGAGCGAGTTGCGCACCAGGGGGTCATCCTCGACGACAAGGATATTCGCCATGGCCGCTCAGCCGCCGTCGCCGGCGGCGGCCGGCAGGAAGACCTCGAAGGTGGTGCCTCGGCCGGCGCCGCTGTCCACCCGGATGCAGCCGCCCAGATGGGCGACGATGCCGTGCACCACCGAGAGCCCCAGCCCGGTCCCCTTGTTGACCGCCTTGGTGGTGAAGAACGGCTCGAAAATATGAGCCGCCATCTCCCGGTCCATGCCCGGGCCGTTGTCGCTGACCGTCAGGCGGAGGCTCGGCCCCTGGGAGGCCGCCTCGGGCGGTGAGTCGGCGGCGGCGATGGTCACCGCCACTTGGCCGGGGCGGCCGCCCAAGGCGTCCACCGCATTGGAGACCAGGTTCATCAGCACGCTCTGGATCGCCATGGGATCGCCGTTCACTGCCGGTGGGTCGGTGCTGAATTCGGTGGTGAGTGCGACGGCAGGGGGGATGGCGGTGCGCACCAGGCGAAGCGTACTCTCCGCCAGGGCCGCCATGTCCACCCGTTGCGGCTGGCCGGTCGGCTGCTGGCGGGCGAAGGTCAACAGATTGCGGACCAGCGCGCTGGCCCCTTGCGCCGCATCGAGGATCAGCTCCAGCATTTCCTGGCGACGCTCTTCGGGGGGCGACAGGGTAAGCATCAGATCGGCCATGCCGATGATGGGGGTCAGGCGGTTGTTGATCTCATGAGCGATGCCGCCGGCGAAGCGGCCCAGCGACTCCAGCCGGTGGGTCTCGGCGAGGCGGCGTTCCAAGACGCGGCGTTCCTGCTGCTGGCGCCGCCGTTCCAGGGCATAGCAAATGGAGCGCCCCAGGCTGTCGGCGGTGGTTTCGCCCTTGATCAGGTAGTCCTCGGCACCCTCGCGTACCGCGGCCAGCGCCACCTCCTGATCGTCCAGCCCGGTCAGCACGATCACCGCCACGTCGGCATGGGTGGCCAACACGCGGCGCAGCACCGGCAGGTTGCGCTCTTCCGGCAGGCCGAGGTCGAGCAGAACGACGTCATACTGGTGCGCTGCCAGGTGGCCGAGCGCGTCGGTCAGGCAAACGGCGTGCTCGACATCGATGGTGAAGTCGTCAAGGGTTCGCAAATAGTGAAGGACGAGATACGCGTAGGCATCGTCGTCTTCCACCAGCAACAGTCGGAGTGTGGCATTCTCTTGATACGACATCGGCTCAAGATACTGAAAAATGCCGACATGATGAAGGCTTGTTGCTGATGATCGTGCGAATAGCCATGTTCCTGGGGAGGCGGGAGAGCGGGCGCAGTCATGGGGCTATGGGGACCGGGCAGGATGGAGATGGTTGCGGCGGCCGACGCCTTGCCGGGACGGACAACGGAAATGCGAGTTGCGGCGCGGCACGCGGTGCTCGCGACGCCGCTGAAACCGCCGTTCCCCACCGGCATCGAGACGGCGGTGTTTGCCATGGGCTGCTTCTGGGGGGCGGAACGGCTGTTCTGGACCCAGCCCGGCGTTCACGCCACCACCGTAGGCTACAGCGGCGGCTTCACCGTCAACCCGACCTATGACGAGGTTTGTTCCACCCGCACCGGCCATGCCGAGGCGGTGCTGGTGGCGTTCGATCCGGCCGCCGTGTCGTATCTCCGTCTGCTGACGGTGTTTTGGGAGGGGCATGACCCCACCCAGGGGATGCGGCAGGGCAACGACATCGGCACCCAATACCGCTCGGCGGTCTACACCGCCTCGCCGGAGCAGCATCGTACCGCCGAAGCCAGCCGCGAGTCCTACCAGCGGCGCCTCGACGCCGCCGGCCGCGGCCGCATCGCCACCGAGATCGCCGCCGCCGGGCCGTTCTTCTGGGCCGAGGACTATCACCAGCAATACCTGGCGAAGAACCCGGGCGGCTATTGTGGCCTGGGTGGCACCGGGGTGCGTTGCGGCTGATATTGCACCTAACCCTTTGTCGAGGTGGTGCGACCGGCCAGGGTGCGCTATGAGGACTAAACCATGAAATCGGTGACGGGCGGCGGCAGGGGTTGCGAGGGCGCCGGTCCGTGCCGATCCAGTGAAACGATATGGCCATTTTGGACGGCTGGGCAACAGCTAGAGAAAAGCGCGGTCTTCTGTTGCTTCCACCCATGGCTCCGCTTAATCTGCTTGAAACCTATCGGCGCTGCATGGCGACGACTCGGGGTGGGCATTACACCGGAATACTCAATTTAGGCCCTTCGGCGAGCCAGGGTTGAAATGCAGGGCGCGAGCCCTGAATATCGGCCGATGGACCCTCTTGACGATTAGGCGGACATGAAACCGTACATCGTTGCCATATTCAATCAAAAGGGTGGAATCTCAAAGACCACCACCAGTACCAATCTGGCGGTGTCGCTGGCTGCCTTTGGCAAGTCGGTGGTGGTGATCGACCTCGATTCGCAGGGCGATTCGACCAAGAGCATGGGCATCGATCCCAAGGTCAAGCATGGCGTCTATGACCTGTTCATCGGCCGGGCCACCATTGACGAAGTCGTGCTGCCGACGGATTTCGAGAATGTCCGCATGCTGCCATCGACCTACAGCTTGGCGGGTATCGAGATCAAGCTGTCGGAGATGCAGAATTCACAGCGCACCTTGACCAATATCCTGTCGCACACCTCTATCGATTGCGACTACGTGGTGATCGACTGCCCGCCGGCTCTCGGCATCCTGCCCATCAACGCGCTCGCTGCGGCCAACGCGGTGATCATCCCGGTGACGGCGACGCCCTACGCCAATGACGGGCTGTTGCGCACGCTGCCCTCGATCAAATACGTGCAGGAGGGGCTGAACAAGAACCTGTTGCTGCAGGGTGTGCTGTTCACCATCAACGACCGCAACAAGACGACGCGCAAGATCAACGAGTTGATCCGCTCCCGGCTGGGGGGCACCGTCTATCGCGCCGAAATCCCGCGGGATACCGCGGTGATCGAGGCGGCGACGGCGCGGCTGCCGGTGTGCATCTATTCGCCGAAGTCGCCGGCCGGCCAGGCGCATCTCGATTTCACCGAGGAATTCATCGAACGCCATGGGAAGATCGCCGCCAAGGCCGGCATGAAGATCGAGCCCGGCCTGTCGCGTGAGGCCGCCATGGAGCGCCTGTTCCGCTGGCGCTCGGAGCACCAGGACCGCGTCGACGAAGCCGCCGACAGCGATCGCATCGAGCTGAGGAAGAGCCAACTCGACCGCCTGCTCTACGGCGACCGCACCAAGGCGGAGCGGTTCCATCTGGCGCTGATCCATTTCTTCATCGACCACCGCGCCTCGCTGGTGGTGTTCCTGCTGGTGTTGCTTCTCGGCCTGGTTGGGCTGGTGGGAGTGGGCTTCGAGAGCGTCCGCCGTCTGGCGGCAGCGGTCGGGCTGGGGTAGCCGAAAGGCGGTCCGGTGATTTCCCTTTAGCGACTTTGTAGAGCGACATTGCCGCGGCTCTCCAATGTTCGGTATATTCGCTACCGAACTGGTTGGGGGCGCCGCGGTGTCCGTCGATATTTCAGATAGTCTTCGAGGCATGGTGGTGTTCCGCCTGGACGGACACCTGTTCGCACTGCTGGTCGCCGAGGTCGGCGAGGTGGTGCCCATTGCCTGGCTGGCCAAGCCGCCGGGCATGCCGCCGGTGATGGAGGGGATCCTCAACCTGGCGGGTACCGCGGTGCCGGTACTGCGGCTCGACCGGCTGCTGGGGCTGGCCGAGACCACCTACAAGATCGACGCGTCCATCCTGATCATGCGCGGCGAAGACCCGTCGGGGTTGCTGGTCGAGCACGTTGAGGGAGTGCGCCCGGCGTCCGCCTTCACCGTGATGCCGGTCAAGGACGGCTGTTCGTTCAACGGCTGCCTGGCCGCCGAGCTGGACCGCGACGGCGAGGCCGTCCACCTGCTGTCCTGGCCCAAGCTGCTGCTGGCCGAGGAGAAGTCCGGCCTGGCCGCCTTCCAGGCCCGGGCCCAGGCGCGTCTGGCCGAGATGGGAGATGCCGGTCAGTGATGCCGACGAGCATTAGCGTCGAGCCGTTCGCGCTTGCCCAACCGGGCGGATGTCGGCGCCCGGCGAGGGGCAATGAGCCAGGTCGACGTATTGGCTCGCCGGCATGAGCGCGCTCGCCACGGCGCGGGTGGCTGCCGATCCATTCTTCCCCCGCTTGAAGAAGCTGGTGATCGAGGCCACCGGCATGGCGTTCTACCTCGACAAGGACGACGACCTTGCCCGCATCCTGCACGCCCGGCTGATGGAATGCGGCGTCGAGGGGTGCGCCCAATACCTGGACGTCCTGGAGGGGCCGCACGGCAAGGGCGAGATGGACCTTCTGGTGGCCGAACTGACCATCGGCGAGACCTATTTCTTCCGCCACAAGGAACAGTTCGACGCCCTGCGCGACATCATCCTGCCCGAGGTCATCGAGCGCAACCAGGCGAGCCGCCGGCTGCGCATCTGGAGCGCCGGCTGTTCCATCGGACCCGAGCCCTATTCGCTGGCCATCCTCCTGAAACGTGAATTCGGCGTGCGCATCGCCGGATGGAACGTCCAGATCGTCGCCACGGATATCAACCAGAAATTCCTCGCCCGCGCCCGCGAGGGCCGCTACGACGAGTGGGCCTTCCGCGTCACCGGCGAGGACCTGCAGAACGACTGCTTCGTGAAGGTGGGCCGGCAATGGGAAATCCAGCCGGAGTTCAGGCGGCAGGTCAGCTTCAAGTATCACAACCTGATCAAGGACCGCTTCCCCTCGGTGGTGGACGACATCGCCTCGTTCGACGTCATCATCTGCCGTAACGTCATCATCTATTTCAGCCGCGAGACCATCGAGGGGCTGATTCCCTGCTTCCGCGAGGCGCTGGTGGAGAACGGATGGCTGGTGATGGGTCATGCCGAGCCCAACCAGGAGCTGTTCCGCGACTACAGAACCGTCAATACCGCCGGCGCGGTGTTGTACCAGAAGGCGGCACCCCAAAACCCGGCGCCGCTGCCACCGGGGCCGGTGCGCCGCGCCTCGATCCCCGCTCCATTGCCGGTGCCTTCGAGCTTCGCCTCAGCATCCGCGCCGGTGGTGCAGCGGCCGCGCATGGTGACGCCGCCCGTCGCGGCGGCCAAGCCGGTGCCGCCTTCGGCCGGGCTGGCCACGGTGCGTGATCTGGCCGATCGCGGCGAATGGGCCAAGGCGGCGGAGGCCTGCGACGAGCTGCTGAAGCATGACGCCCTTGACGCCCGGGTGCACTTCTATCGCGCCATGGTCCACGAGCAGTGCGGTGAAGTCGATGGCGCCGAACAGGCGTTGAAACGTGCCATTTATCTCGACCGCAAGTTTGTTCTGCCGCATTATCACCTTGGTTTGTTTTATCTGCGTCGACAGGATATCGGGGGAGCCGTCCGCTGCTTTCGCAACGCGCTGGCCTTGCTGGAAAGCCTTCCTGAACATCAAGCGGTGGTCGACGGCGATGAGGGCCTGACGGTCGGACATCTGCGCGATACCGCCACGATGCATCTCAAGCTCATGGGGGTCGCATGACGTCGCAGGGGAGGGGGAGGGGGCGGCGCAGCGTCGGCGAGCGTCTGCACGGCCGGCTGGAGGCCGCCCACGCCTTTCGCGCCATCGCCTTCGCCGAGGCGCTGCTGAAGCTGCGCGCCAAGCGGCTGGCGGCGCCGAGGACGGTGATCGAGGATCGGCCGGCCGGCATGGCGGTGCTGTGCTTCCGGGTCGGGGCCGAGCGCTTCGGCCTGCCGCTGGCCGCCCTGACCGAGGTGATGCCGCTGAGCGGCTCGGCGCCGGTGCCGGGCCAGGCCCAGCACCTGCTGGGTGTGACCAATCTGCGCGGCGAGATCCGTCCGGTGCTCGACCTGCATGTGATGCTGTCGCTGCCGGCGCCCGAAGAGGGCCAGCGCGCCTATGTGGTGTTCCTCGCCCGCGACGACGGCGAGGTCGGCCTGCGTGTCGACGAACTGGAGGCCTGCCGCAGCGCTTTGTCGCCGGCATCACTCCCGACACCCTGATTCGGCTCGACGTGCGGTAGATCCTGGCCCTCGACGTCCTGCAGGATCGACGGGCAGCCTACCGCCACGCCTCATGAAGGAAATCGCTCGATGACGACCGCCAATCTCTCCCTGTGGAACCGCATGAAGCTGCGCAACAAATTCTGGGCGGTGTCGAGTGGCTTCACCCTGGTGCTGGTGGCGCTGATCGGCTTCAACGTCAAGGCCATCGAGAGCCAGAAGCAGACTTCGCAGATCAGTGACCTCGCCGGCCGCCAGCGCATGCTGTCGCAGCGCTTCATCAAGGAGATCATCCTGTCCGGCGTCGGCGTTCAGGCCGAGCACGAGACCTCGGCCAAGGTGATGCGCGAGACCCTGGCGGTGCTGACCGACGGCGGTTCGGCGGTGATCAACCTGCAGGCGGGAACCCGTGCCGAGGTGCCGCCGGCACCCACCGCCGATATCCGCGCCAAACTGGGCGAGCAGGCGCAGTTGCTTCGCCAACTGGAGGCGGAAGGCACGCGCTTCCTCGCCCTGCCGGCCAACGATCCCCGCCGCGGCGACAAGCTGAAGGAGCTGAACGTCCTGCAAATCCAGTTGAACGAGGTTGCCGACGCAGTACTGAAGATGTTCACCCGCCATTCCGAGGAGCGCATCGACGCCATCGTCTTCTGGCAGATCGTCGGCGGCGTGCTCTCGGCGATCATCGGCATAATGATGTCCTGGCTGATCAGCCGCGACATCGCCGGTCCGCTGGAGTCGATCGCCGAGGCGTCGCGCCAGATTGCCGACGGCAACCTGCGCATTCCGCATCAGCGGGTGACTTCAACCGACGAACTGGGCGCCATGCAGGTCGCCTTCAACGACATGCTGGACAGTCTGCGCGACATTTCCGGCCAGACCCGCAGCGCCTGCGACAGTCTGACCTTGGCGGCGGCGCAGATCCTGGCCTCGGCCCAGGAGCAGGCCGCCAGTACCAGGCAGCAGGCCGCGGCCGTCCAGGAGATCACCACCACCGTCGAAGAGATCAGCGTTTCCGGTAAGCAGGTGGCCGAGCGGGCGCGCCAGGTGGCGGGCACGGCCGAGACGGTGGCGACGTCCGGCGCCGCCGGGCTGCAGGCGGTTCACGACGCCTCGGTGGGCATGGAAGCCATTCGCGAGCAGACCGAGACGGTGGCCGAGAACATCATCACCTTGTCCGAGCGCACTCAGGCGGTGGGCGAGATCATCGCCACCGTCAACGACATCGCCGAACAGTCCAACCTGGTGGCGCTGAACGCCGCCATCGAGGCCGCCGACGCCCGCGAGCAGGGGCGCCGCTTCTCGGTGGTGGCCAACGAGATCAAGAACCTCGCCGACCAGGCCAAGGAAGCCACCGGTCAGGTGCGCGGCATCCTCGAGCAGACCCAGAAGGGCATCAACACCTCGGTGATGCTGACGGAAGAGGCGCTGAAGCGGGTCGAGACCGGCCGCGACCGGACTGCGGTGTCCGAGCAGACCATCCGCCAGATGGCGGGCAACATCCAGGACAGCCTGCACGCCTTCCAGCAGATCGTCGGCGCCACCAACCAGCAGCAGATCGGTCTCGAACAGGTCACCCAGGCTCTGCATGAAATCCGCCAGGCCAGCCAGCAGACGGCGCTCACCACGGCGCAGCTGGAGAAGGCGTCCCTCGACCTCAGCCTTTTGGGCCAGCAGCTTGCCCACACCTTGGAGAAGTATCGGCTTTGATAGGCATCCGGGAACGGCTGCTCGCCGCCTTCCAGGTCGAATACCGCGAACACCTCGAAGCCATTCGGGGCCTGCTCAACGACCTCGGATCCCGTAAGGAAGGCAGCGGCATCGGTCAACTCGACGAAACCTTTCGGCGCGCGCACAGCCTCAAGGGCGCGGCGCGGGCGGTGGACATCGCCGAGGTGGAGCAGCTCGCCCACAAATTGGAGACCTTGTTCGCCAGGGTACGCAGCGGCAACGTGCATCTCGACCGGCCGGTGATCCAGGCGGTGGGTCGTGTGCTCGACACCGTCGAGGATTGCGTCGCCGCCCATGTGGCGGGGCAGGCGGTGCCCGATGTCGCGGCGGCGGCCGCCTCCATTCAGGCGCTGATCGATGGTGAAACCCTTGCCGACAGTCCCCCCATTGCCCCCGCTGCGATGGTGGCGGTGCCGGCGGCCTCCGCCGCCGCGGTGCCGCAGCCCAAGCCGGAGCCCGAGACCGAAGCCGCGCCACCGGAGCCGCCGCGCCAGGCGACGCGCGTCGAAGAGACGGTGCGGGTTCGCGCCCGGCATCTCGACCGGCTGCTGCGGACGTCGAACGAACTGCTCACCGAAACCATGAACCAGCGTGCCGTCACCGACGGCCTGGTGGACATCGACCGCAGCCTGACCGAGATCGACCGCTACTGGCGCCGGGTGCGCAAGGTCACCGCCAGTTTCGCTCGCGACCTCGACGATCCCGACCGCGCCGCCGCCCTCGACCGCCAATCCGAGGCCTTCGAACAGCTGGTTCGCGCCGTGGGCCGCCGGGCGCGCGCCTCGCGCCGGCTGCAGCAGCGCACCGGCTGGGCACTGCGTCAGCTTGGCGGCGAGTTGCAGCAGGAAGTGCGCCAGGTGCGCATGGTTCCGGCCGAGAGCATTTTTGGTGGCTTCCGCAAGATGGTCCGCGATCTCGCCCGCGATGTCGGCAAGCAGGTGGAGGTGCACGTCGTCGGGCTGGACGTCGAGGCCGACCGCATGGTGCTGCAGGGCCTCAAGGATCCGGTCATGCACCTGCTGCGCAACGCCCTGTCGCACGGCGTCGAGCCGCCGGCCGAGCGCGTTGCCGCCGGCAAGCCGCCGGCCGCCGAGGTGTGGCTGCGCTTCGATGTCACCGACGGCCGCCTGGTGGCCCGGGTCGAAGACGACGGCCGCGGCCTCGACCACGCCGCCATCCGCCGCAAGGCGGTGGAGCGTGGCCTGTTCAACGAACAGGAGGCGGCCGAGCTTTCGACGGAGACGCTGATCGACATCATCTTCGATCCGGGCTTTTCCACCGCCCCCACGGTGGACGACCTGTCCGGCCGCGGCATGGGCCTTTCGGTGGTGCGCGAGGCCGCCACCATGATGAACGGCACCGTCGAGGTGCTGCGGCGCGCCGGCGCCGGCAGCTGTTTCCGGGTTTCACTGCCGCTGTCGGTCTCCACCCAGCGGCTGTTCCTGGTGAGCTGCCAGGGCCACACCTACGGCCTGCCTACCGAGGGCATCGACCGCCTGTTCCGCCTCAAGGCCGAGATGGTCAATACGGTGGAAGGCAAGTCGGTGGTGTTCCTCGATGGCCGCCAGATGCCGCTGTTGTCGTTGGCCCACCTCCTGGCGCTGGGCGAGACCGCCGTCAAGGTCAGCCGCAACGTCGTTCCGGTGATGATTTTGAAGAACGGCGACCGCCGGGTGGCGGTGGCGGTGGACGAGTTCCTCGCCATCCGCGAGGGACTGGTCAAGGATATCGGTGTGCCGGCGGTGCGCGGCACCATGGTGGCCGGCGGCGTGCTGATGGAGGACGGCTCGGTCGCCCTCGTCCTCAACGCCTTCGAGATCGTCGAGACGTTCCGCAAGACGGGCAGCATCCGCGTGCTGACCACCGTGGAGCGGGCGGCCGAGAAGAAGGTGCCGGTAATCCTGGTGGTCGACGATTCGCTCACCACCCGCACCCTGGAGAAGAGCATTCTGGAGGCGCACGGCTATGCGGTGCGTCTGGCGGTGGACGGCATCGAGGCCCTGTCCCGGCTGCGCGCCGAGCAGGTCGACCTCATCATCTCGGATATCCAGATGCCGCGGCTGGACGGCTTCGGCCTGCTGCAGGCGATCAAGGCCGACGCACAGTTGAAGGACATTCCCGTCATTATGGTATCGTCGCTGGAGGCGCGCGAGGATCGTGAGCGCGGCCTTCAACTGGGGGCAGACGCCTACGTCGCCAAGCGTAAGTTCGACCAGAAGGAACTTCTGGAAACCATCGGGCAAATCTTATGAAGAAAATACGTGTACTCATCGTCGAGGATTCGCTGGTCGTCCGCGAACTGCTGAAGCACATCATCGGCAGCGATGAGCGCTTCGAGATCGCCGCCGCCGTGGAAAGCGCCGAGGAGGCGATCCGGCTGCTCGACAGTACGCGGCCCGACGTCATCTCGCTCGACATTCGCCTGCCCGGCATGAACGGCCTCGACGCCACCCTTCACATCATGCAGCAGCGCCCCACCCCCATCGTGGTGGTCGCCGCCAACGTCGACGACGACGAACTCAACATCGCCATGAACGCGTTGCGCGCCGGCGCGCTGTCGGTGGTGGAGAAGCCGGTGGGGGTGACCAACGTCGCGTTCGAGGCGATGGCGGCCAAGCTGTGCACCCAGCTCGTCATCATGAGCCAGGTCAAGGTGGTCCGCCAGGGCGGCAACCGCGGCCTGCACTTCGGCACCGTGGCCGAACCGCCGCCGCCAGCGCGCAAGGCCGTCGGCCGCGCCGCCTATTCCATGCTGGGGGTTGTCGCCTCCACCGGCGGGCCGCAGGCGCTGGTCCAACTGCTGAGCGGGCTTGAAGGGTATCATCTGCCCATCCTGCTGGTGCAGCACATCACCGCCAGCTTCCTCGATGGCTTCGTGTCGTGGCTGTCGGGGGTGACGCCCTTCGAGGCGCGGCTTGCCGCCATGGGCGAGGTGCCGCAGCCGGGCCGGGTCTACATGGCGCCGGCCGACCGTCATCTGGCGATTCACCGCGGCCAGCTGCTGCTCAGCGATGCGCCGCCACAATATAGCCAGAGGCCGTCGGGGAGCGTGCTATTCTCCTCCATGGCCACCGAGCTCGGCCCCCGGGGCATCGGGGTCCTGTTGACCGGCATGGGATCCGACGGCTCCGACGGGCTGAAGGCCATGCGCGACGCCGGCGCCTACACCATCGCCGAGCATGAGTCCACCTGTGTGGTCTACGGCATGCCGGGGGCGGCGGCCAAGCTGGGAGCGCCGAGGGAAATGCTGCCGTTGCCCGGGGTCGCCACCCGATTGCGCCAGCTTGCCGGCGGGGGGGGAGTGCCGTGATGGACAAGCCGCTCATTCTCATCGTCGAGGACTCGGCGACTCAGGCGCTGAAGCTGCAGCACGTGCTGGAGCAGGAGGGGTTCCCGACGCTGTGCGCCTATACCGGCGAGGAGGCGCTGGAAGAGATCAACCGCCGCCTGCCCAGCCTGATCATCGTCGACTATCACCTGCCGGGCATCCAGGGCGATGAGCTGTGCCGCCAAATCCACATGGACATCACCACGCGGTCCATCCCCATCCTGATGTTGACCGCCGACGAAACCGCCGCCACCGAGATGCACGGGCTGGAAAGCGGGGCCGACGACTTCGTCTCCAAGTCCGAGGACACTGAAATCCTGTTGCTGCGGGTGCACAACCTGCTGCGCAAGTCGCAGCGCGAGACCAGAATGATCGAGGAGGTGGGGCGCTCGCTGTTCCGCCGCGCCCGCGTGCTGATCATCGACGACAGCCACACCTACCGCGAATCGCTGGCGCAGGAGCTGCGCGACGAGGGCTGCGAGGTCACCCAGGTGGGCAGCGGCCCCGACGGCCTCAAATGCCTGGCCGAGGCGGTGTTCGACTGCGTCATGGTGGACATGGTCATGCCCGGTATGGACGGCGTCGCCTTCTGCAAGGAACTGAACCTCAAACGCACCGAAGCCGAGGCGCCGCCGCTGGTGGTGCTGATGCTGTCGGCCTACGAGTGCAAGGAGAATGTCGCCAAGGCGCTGGAGGCCGGCGCCGACGACTTCGTCGGCAAGTCCACCGAAATGAGCGTGTTGCGCGCCCGGTTGCGCGCCCTGCTGCGGCGCAAGTTCCTGCTGGAGCAGAACCAGCGCATCATCGAGGAATTCCGCGTCCGTGAGATGGAGACGCTGAAGGCCAACGCCGAGAAGGAAGCGGCCGAGGCGCGCGCCGCCCTGACCGAGGGCCTGGAAAAGGCTAATCGCGAACTGGCCGAGGCCTATCGGAAGCTGCGCGAGACCCAGGTCCATCTCATTCAGTCGGAAAAAATGGCCTCGCTGGGTCAACTGGTGGCGGGCATCGCCCATGAGATCAACAACCCGCTGTCCTTCGCCCTCTCCAACGTATTCTCCATCGAGGCCTGGCTGGCCGGGGTGCTGGAGGACGACGGCAATATGCTGGTCCCGGACTCGCGCAAGCGCCTCGAAAAGGCGCGATCGCGCATCGTCGACACCGGCGAGGGCCTGGAGCGGGTCCGGGAACTGGTGGTCAAGCTGCGCACCTTCTCCCGCCTCGACGAGGGCGAGTTCAAGACCATCGACGTGCGCGACGCCATCGAATCGGTGCTGCTGTTCCTGCGCCACAAGATGGCCGACCGCATCGAGGTGGTGCGCAACTTCGCCGTCTCGAACCAACTGGACTGCCATGCCGGCCAGCTCAACCAGGTATTGATGAACATCATCGCCAACGCCGTCGATGCCATCGCCGACAAGGGCACCATCACGGTGTGCACCGCCGTTGACGGCAAGATGTTCGTCATTTCGGTCAAGGACAGCGGGTGCGGCATTCCGGCCGAACACCTGGAGCGCATCTTCGATCCGTTCTTCACCACCAAACCGGTGGGACAGGGGACGGGGCTGGGGCTGTCCATCTCCTACGGCATCGTCCAGGCCCACCAGGGCCGCATCGAGGTGGAAAGCGGACCGGCGCGGGGCACCACCGTGCGGGTCCTGATCCCACTGCATTTCGAGAAGTGAGGGCGATATGATGCCGAAATCCGGCAGGCCCTGCATTCTGGTCGTCGACGATGAGCCGCAGATTCTCACCGCGATCACCGATCTGCTGGAGGATGAGTTTGCGGTGTGGACGGCCGGGGACGGCGAGGCCGGACTGAAGATACTTGAAACGCAGGAGATGGCCGTCATCCTCTCCGACCAGCGCATGCCGGGGATTTCCGGCGCCGAGTTCCTCGGGCGGGCGCGCGATCGGTCGGACGCCACCCGGGTCCTGGTCACCGGCTATTCCGATCTCGATGCCCTGGTGATGGCGGTCAACACCGGCCAGATCCACGCCTACCTGGCCAAGCCGTGGAACCCGGTGGAGTTGAAGGTGGTGGTGCGTACCGCCGCCGACCGTTGGGCCCTCGATCGCCGCTTGGCGCACGAGCGCCAACTGCTGCACTCGCTGATGGACAACGTCCCCGACGCCATCTTCTTCAAGGACGACGCTCTGCGGTTCAGCCGCGTCAACGGCCCCCAGGCGGCCCTGGCGGGGGCGGCCAGCCCCGAGGCCATGGTGGGCCGTAAGCTCACCGAGCTGATCCAGCCCGAGCAGGCGGCGGCAATCGAGGCTCAGGAGCGCGACCTGCTCGACAGCGGCGACCCCCTGGTGGACAAGGTCGAGGCAGTGGTGGACGACCACGGCGTCACCACCTGGTACTCCATCACCAAGGTGCCCATCCGTGAGGGCGCGGCGGTCACCGGCCTGGTCGGCATCTCCCGCGACGTCACCAAGCGCAAGCAGGCGGAGGACTATCTTCGTCGCGCCCATGACGAGCTGCGGAATGCGGTGGACGAGCGCACCCGCTCGCTGCGGCAGGAAATCAAGCGCCGCGCCCAGGCCGAGGAGCAGGCCCGCGCCGCCCGCGACATCGCCGAGGCGGCCAGCCGTGCCAAGACCATCTTCCTGGCCAATATGAGCCATGAATTGCGCACGCCCCTGAATGCCATCATCGGTTTCGCCGAGCTTGCGGCAAGCCAGATGAACGACAAGGAGATCGGGCGCTACGGCGACTATTTCGGCAACATCACCGAGTCGGCACACCACCTGCTGAAGGTGATCACCGACATCCTTGAGGTGTCGCGCATCGAGGTGGGCCGGGTCACCCTGACCGATGCCGAGGTGGACGTTGCCGAGACGGTGCGCGGCACGCTGCGGCTGGTCGGCCATGTTGCCATCGCCAAGCGCCAGTCGCTCTCGTTCACCGCCGCGGACGGCATGCCGCTGCTGCGGGCCGACGACCGGTTGGTCAAGCAGATCCTGCTCAACATCATCGCCAACGCCACCAAGTTCACCCCCGAGGGCGGCCACGTCGCGGTGAGGACCGACATCCTCGACGGTGCGATCGTCATCGCCATCGAGGATGACGGCGTCGGCATCAAGCCCGAGGATATTCCCATCGTGCTGCAGCCCTTCGGCCAGGTGGAGAACGCCCTGACACCCAAGCACGAGGGTACCGGCCTGGGGATGCCGCTGGCCAAGGGCTTCATGGAACTGCACGGCGGCACCTTGGTCCTGGCCAGTCAGCCCGGCAAGGGAACCCGGGTCGAACTGCATTTCCCCGCCGCCCGGACGATTACGCCGACGCCCTTGCCCTGACCTGCCCCTCGCGCGCGGGTGAAACGGCCATGCCCGGCACGCGATCCCCCTCAACCCACCGTCGCTTACGTTATCACAGCAGCGTCCGTCACGGATAAAAAAAGGGCCCGTGGCGTTTCCGGCCACGGGCCCACAAGGGATCACTCAACCGGCCATCATGCGGTGCGGCGTGCCGTCGTGGCGGAGATGTGGGCGGCCAGCGCCGACGCGTCGTTGTGCACGCCGGCCACCTCCTCGGGGTAGGCGGTGATCTGGTGGATGGACAGATCGGCGCCGGCGAATTCCTGCTCCTGGTCGAGGCGAATGCCGATGGTCACCTTGAGTGCGCCATAGACGCCCAGGCCGGCCAGCAGCCCGATCAGGGCACCCAGACCGGTCCCCGCCACCTGTGCGCCCAGGCTGACCCCGCCCAGGCCGCCCAGGGCTTCCTGGCCGAACACGCCGCACAGGATGCCGCCGGTGAAACCGCACAAACCGTGCAGCGCCCAGACGCCGAGCACGTCGTCGATCTTCCACTTGTTCTGGCACTGGTTGAAGGCCCAGACGAACAGGCCGCCGGCGATGCCGCCGGTGGCGAGGGCGCCGATGGGATGCATGACGTCGGAGCCGGCGCATACTGCCACCAGCCCGGCGAGGGCGCCGTTATGCACGAAGCCGGGGTCGTTGCGGCCGGCGATCAGGGCGGTGAGGATGCCGCCCACCATGGCCATCAGCGAATTCAGCGCCACCAGGCCGGAAATCTGGTCCATGGTCTGGGCGCTCATGACGTTGAAGCCGAACCAGCCGACGCACAGGATCCACGAGCCCAGCGCCAGGAAGGGGATGTTCGACGGCGGAAAGGCGACGATTTGCCCATTCTTGCGGAAGCGACCCATGCGTGCCCCCAGCATCAGCACGGCGCCCAGCCCGATCCAGCCTCCCACCGCGTGCACCACCACCGAGCCGGCGAAGTCGTGGAAGGTGTAGCCGAACAGGCCCTTGATGAGGTCCTGGAAGCCCAGCCGGGTGCCCCACACCATGCCCTCGAAGAAGGGATAGACCACGCCCACCAGCACCGCGGTGGCGATGAGCTGTGGTCCGAACTTGGCCCGTTCGGCGATGCCGCCCGAGACGATGGCCGGGATGGCGGCGGCGAAGGTGCACAGGAAGAAGAACTTCACCAGGTCGAAGCCCGAGGCGGCGAAGGCGGTGCCGGTCTTGCCCACCAGCACATCGGCGCTGGCGAAGAAGCTGACGCCGTAGGCCACCGCGTAACCGATGAAGAAATAGGCAGTGGTCGAGACGGCGAAGTCGGTGATGATCTTGACCAGGGCGTTCACCTGGTTCTTTTTCCGGACGGTGCCGACCTCAAGGAAAGCAAAGCCGGCGTGCATCGCCAGCACCATTACGGCGCCCAAAAGGATGAATAAGACATCCGCGCCGGTCTTCGTCGTCTCCATTTGAACACCTCTAAGTTTTCATATCCTGCCTCGCAGGTTGCGTCGGGGCGTTCAAGCGGCGTGCCACTTGGGATGTTGGGGAAATAGATGTGTGAAAACAGCATGATGGCGGCCTGCCCCACCCTTGGGCATCCGGTATCTGCCTAAGATTTGCGCGGGAGGGGTGAAAAATCGCCCAAAATGAAGGCAAATACGCCTGCGGCTGAAGTGGCTGCACATTATGTGCGCATGAATTTGTATTGATGAAATATTAGGCGGACGAGGGCGGCAGTTCGTTCGTTGCCTGACGCAGCAGGCCGGCGCTCCGGGCCAGCGCCAGGTGTTCGCCGTGGTCGAGGACGGGCATCAGCGGCGCAGAGGCGCCGTCGGCACCCACCACACGCGGCAGCGACAGGGTGACGTCGCGGACGCCTTCGACCTCGGCGGTAGGAGCCGAAACGGTGAGCACGGCGCGCTCGTCGGTGGCGATGGCGCGCACGACGCGGGCCAGTCCGGCGCCGATGCCGAACCAGGTGGCGCCCTTGCCGGCGATGATGCGATAAGCGGCGCCGCGCACCGCCTTGTCGATGGCGTCGCGCTGCGGCGGGTCGAGCGGTCGGCCGCGCTGGCGGGCCGCCTCGGCGACCGGCAGGGTGCCGAGAGTGGCGCTGGACCAGGCCAGCACTTCGGAATCGCCGTGCTCGCCCAGCACCAGGGCATGCACCGACTGCGGCGCGACCCCGAGGTGCTCACCCAGCAGGGCACGAAAGCGGGCCGTGTCGAGCACCGTGCCCGAGCCGATCACCCGGGCCGGCGGCAGCCCGGCCAGCCGGACGGTCACTTCGGTCATCACATCCACCGGGTTGGTGGCGATCAGCAGAATGGCGTCGGCGGCATGGTGCCGCACCTGGGGAACAATTTCGGCGAACACGGCGGCGTTGCGCCCGAGCAGTTCCATCCGGGTCTCGCCGGGTCGTTGGGCGACACCGGCGGCCAGCACCACCACGCCGGCCCCGGCCAGTTCGGGGTAGCCGCCGGCGAAGACACGCGCCGGGCAAGCGAACGGCGTCGCGTGCAGAATGTCCTGGGCCTGGGCCTCGGCCATGGCGGCGTTGCGGTCCACCACCGCCACCTCGCTGGCGACGCCCTGCAGCACCATGGCGAACCCGGCGTTGGCGCCGACCTGGCCCGCTCCGACGATCCCGACCTTCATGACCTTCCAGATGGGGAGGACATGGCGACACGGCCATATTGGTTTGCAGGGATTCGGCGTGCTTGCCGGCGGGCGGGGCGCCTGCGCGCGGCGAGGGGGACCAATTCAAGGGAGTAAATGGCGCGAGTGACGGGGCTCGAACCCGCGACCTCCGGCGTGACAGGCCGGCGCTCTAACCAACTGAGCTACACCCGCGCGAGGGCCGGGGATATAGCAGTCTCCCCGAAGAGACGCAAGCGAATATCGTCCGCCCGCTGGGCATGTCCGCGCCGACCCGCTACAGTGTTCCGACGAGACGCTGCTCCGGGAGGACGCCCATGGCCGAGATCGTCAACCTGAACAAAGTCCGCAAGGCCAAAGCCCGCGCCGACGCCAAACGGACCGCGGAGACCAACCGCGTCGCCCACGGCCGCACCAAGGCGGACAAGGTGGCCGACAGCCGGCAAGCCGAGAAGGCGGCCCGCGACCTCGACGGCAAGAAGGTGGAAGACCTGGCGGATTAATCGGCCCAGGGCCGCGGCGCCTTGCGGTAGCGTTTCCACGCCTTCTCCGCCTGGGCCAGCAGGTCGCGGCGGCGGGACTGGTGCCAGCCGGCCAGCAGGCCGGCGGCCCAGGCCTGGCCCCCGTCACCGGGAAGGGCGGCGAGCTTGGCCTCGGCGACCGCGATGTCGTTGATGGCGCCCAGCACGTCCTGCAGGGCGGAGAGCGTTGCGGCGAAGGTAGTGGCGGCCTTGCGCCGGTGCAGCGAGGAAAAGAAGTCGGAGGCGTAGCGCAGTTGCTTGCCCAGGATGCGGACGCGGTGCAATTCCTCCGGCGGCAGCTCGGCCAGCTTGCCGTCGCCGGCGCGCCGCAGCTTGCGGTCGCACTTCTTCAGCACCGCCACGGCGAAGGGGCCGACGGGGACCCCGTCATCGTCGATCGCGGCAAGCCAATCTCCGGCCTCGACCCAGGCGCCCAGGCCCAGCATCAGCGTGGTGAAGCGGCGATCGGCGACGGCGGCCTCGGCGGCCACCAGCTTGGTGTCGCGGTCCGCCTGCCAGCGCGAGCGCAGGGCGCAGATGGCGGGGTCGCCGCGGCGCTCGGCCGCCACCGGATCGACGATGCCGGACAGCAGCACGTCGGCGTCGCGCGCCGGGCCGAGATGTTCGAGCAGCCAGCGGATGTTGGCCCGCACCTCGCCCACCTGGATGCCGCCCAGCACCGGGCGGAACACTTTCAACGCCGAGCGCAGGCGGCGCAGCGCCACCCGCATCTGGTGGACGGCCTCGCCGTCGTGGTGCAGCAGCAGGCTGGGCTCGTTGGCCAGCAGGTGGTCGAGGCAGCTTCGCGCCACCGCCTGGAAGGCCTTGTGGACCGGCATGTCCGGAGTCATCGTCACCGGCTTGCCCTTGACCGGCTGCGGGGTGCGCCCGGCCGCCAACTCGTAGCCGCGTTCCGACTTGGTTACCGCCAACAGCCGCGCCGGTACCGCAAGCGTGAGGTCGCGGGCCAGGGCGAACAGGCGGCGAGGATCGCCGCGCACCAGTTCCAGTTCGGCCTCGCAGATGGGCCGGCGTGCCGTGGCGGAGGCCACCACCTCGCCCAAGTCCAAGGCCAGTTCCACTTCCCAGCCGTCCTCGGCCAAGCGGTAGACGGTGCGCCGCATCTCGGTGGTGAACACCGGCTGAAGGCGGGCCACCAGGGCGTCGTCCTGCAGCGGCGCCAGGGCGGTCTCGCGCAGCAGGTTCCTGTCGATGCGGTCGCCCGCCACCGGCGCTTCCCATTCGCCGCGGTCGAACAGGCCGGCGAGGCGTTGGCCGGCGGTCTTGACCGTTTGCAGTTTGCGTCCCCCCATGGTGCGGATGCGGAGGGAAATGCCGGCGGCGTTCAATGCGAAGTCGGGGGTGTCGAAGTAGACGCTGCGCAGTCGTTGCACCTGCGGCCTGCCCCAGCGCGCCACCGCCAGGAAGGGCTTGCGGCGCAAGCGCGCCATATCGGCCGGATCGAGGCCCAGCTTCAGTTCGATCTCGCGCCCCTTCATGACGGATCTCCCGGTGGCAGAGTCGTATATATCACTGTCCCCCGTCCTCGCCCAGAAGGACCAAGTTAGCGAAATTTGAACTTTTTCTTCGCTAGGCTGCCGGCAACTATCGGGTGGCCCCGTGCCGATACCCGGTGTATTTATTAAAGCCCGGTGTTTCGCCGCGGGGGATGACGCGCATGACGGTGACGACAGGGCGGAAACTGGCGCTGGTGGTGCTGGCGGGCCTGATGGCGGCGGGGTGCAGCCGTGGCCCCAAAAGCGACCCGATGACGGCATTGTCGCGCGGCGACTATCCCGCCGCCGAACGCAGCGCGCTCGAAACGCTCCGCGCCAAACCCAAGGACCCCCACGCCTTGATGGCGGCCGGCATGGTCTATCAGGCCACCAACCGCTACGACCTGGCCCGCCAATACTACGAGGTCATCGTCACCAATCAGCCGCAGGCCATGGTCATGGTGCCGGGCGAGGGCCCGCGGCAGATCGTCGATGTCGCCCGCGCCAATATCGCCCAGATCGACCGCCTCAGCGGCCGCAGCGTCGTCCGCGATGCCTCGCAATCGGGCCGTGCCGCTGGGACGGGGCCGTCCGACGAGCCGCCGGTGTCACCGTCGCGAAGCGTGACGGGGGCGCAGGCCTTCGAGGGGATGGTGCCGGGGGCGCAGTCGGCGGTAGTGACGCCGGCCCGTATCGCTCCCACCCAGGCCGAAACCAACGTCGCCGGTCGTTTCCGCACCCTGAGGCGCCTGTTCGACGAAGGGCTGATCACCGGCGAGGAATACACGCGGCGCCGCTCGGCCAATCTCGGCGCGCTGCTGCCCTATTCCACGGCGACACCGCCCTCGGTGGGCCTCGACCGGCCGTTGCCCGGCGACGACGTCGTGGTCGAGCGCCTGCGTGCCCTGGCCCTGGCGCTGGAGAGCCGCGCCATCACCCCGCGCGAGCTGGCGGCGGAACGCACCGCCATCCTCGACGCGTTGGTTCCTTCGGACGCCCGCAAGGTCGAGCTGCCGGCCCTGCCGCCGCGCGACATGTTGGAGGCGGCCCAAGCGGTAGGGCGGCTGGAGCGCTTGCGGGCCATGGGCCTGGTCGGCGTCGACGAGGTGGCACGCGAGCGCGAGGCGATCGAGCGCGCCCTCGACGGCACCCTGGCTTCGGCGCGGGTGGCCGGCAGCGTCACCGGCTTGCGGCACGGCCAGCCGCCGGCCGCCGCCAATGGCGCCGCCGGTTACATCAAGGCCGGGCAGGGGGTGCTGCTGGCCACCGTCAAGAGCGAGGATGCGGCGCGCAAGGCCTGGGCTGGCATCAAACAGAGATATCCCGAGCAGTTGGACAAGCTCGAAGCCACCTTCAAGCGGGTCGACCTGGGCGAGAAGGGGGTGCGCTGGCGCGTGCTGGCCGGTCCGCTGTCCGGTGCCGAGGCCGCCCGCTCGCTGTGCAAGACGCTGAAGCTGCACCGCCAGTCCTGTGACCCCGCACCGTTCGAGAAGGCAAAGTAGGCCTTTCCCCAATATCTTCAGTCTGACCTCGATTCGCCTCTTGCCAGGGGGGCTGAGGCAGATGTATGTTCCCTCTCCCCCATCACCGGTGGGGGCGCTGCGGGGGCCGCAAGGTCCCAAGACGCCGCCCCGGTGAAAAAGTCAGGCCACTGAAAAAAAACGGTTTGACAGAAAACGAGGAACGGGGGTATAAGCCGGCCTCCCCAGTGAGGGGATACGGAGAACGGAGCGGAGGCGGGAGCCGAGGCGGGGTTATCCGGAGAGGGAAGCGAGAGTTTCTCTGCTGTTTGACAAGTGAATAGACAGGAAGGGATGCGCAGGCGGC
>JACPDP010000063.1 GCA_016183945.1 Magnetospirillum sp. | reverse complement strand
ATCCTCTTTCGCTCCTGCGGACCTTGATCGACGCCATGGCCAGGACCGTCGAGCCGGTTCGACCGGGCCGGGCATATCCTCGGCGAAAGGGACCACGCCTCCACGGCTACCCTATGAGCTACAAGCCATGCACGTAAACCAAATGCCGGATCGAATCCGCTCAATTCAGAAAATTGCAACGTGAGTTTGCGAATCGGCTAACTTGATGACATTGCCTTTACAGTCAACAAGAAAGGGGTCCGGGGTATCTTGGGGCGGGTTTGGGCGGCAGCCCAATTCGCGAAGCGACTGGGGTACCTGGGCAGTTACCTGAATACTTACCCCCGATGCCGGGCCAGATAGCCGGGGGTGCGTGACTTCGGCACTTTGAACACGAAGTTGTAGCGGGCGACGTGGTAGCTCGGGTCGAAGCCGTAGAAGTTCAGGCGCAGGCGCTCCAATTCCTCGGCCCGGTACCGCTCCAGCGGTTTGGCGGCCTCGTCGGCGGCGCGGCGGCGGGCCTTGTCGGCGAGCAGCGCCGGTAGGGCCGGGTCGTCGGCCAGGGCCGCCGCCTGTTCCCGGATCTGGTGCTCGAACGCGGCGGCGGTGGTGCCGAAAGCGTCGTCGATCAGGCCGAGCCGCCGGGCTCCAGGGGTGCCCAGTGGCAGGCGGGCCTCGGTGATGGCGCGGGCCGCCTCCGGGCCGGCGCGGCGTGGCAGAAGGTAGGTCCAGTATTCCGAGCCGTACAGATTGCCCATGCCCTTGTAGTGCGGGTTGAGCACGACGCCGGTGCGGGCGAGCACGCGGTCGGCGGCCAGCGCCAGGAACACGCCGCCGGCACCGGCATTGCCGCGCAGCGCCGCGATGGTGATCTGGCGGCCGGTCAGGATGATTTCGCGGGCGAGATCGTCCATGGCGTTGATGTTGCGCCAGGATTCGTCGGCCGGGCTGGAGGCCGCCTCGATGGTGTTGAGGTGGATGCCGTTGGACCAGAAGTCCGGTCCGCCCATCAGCACGATCACCCGCGTCGGGCGCCCACGCGCCATGCGGTATGCATCGAGCAGGCGCCGGCACGCCCCCGTGTCCATGGCGCCGTTGTAGAACGGAAAATACAAAAACCCGACGGCGCCGCATTCCTCATACCACAGGTCATGGCAGCCCATGGGTGCCTCGGGCAGCGCCTGGACGACCTCGGGCGGCAGCACCAGGGTGGCCGGCAGCTTGAGCGTCGGCTCGCCGTCCGGTTTGGCGCGGAGGTGGCCGATCCAGACGGCGCCGTCGCTGGTTGCCCGGCACACCGCGCCGTGGCGCCGCGCCAGCAGCGCGCCGGGCGGGCCGGACAGCACGCGGTCGGGCTGGGCGTCGTGCAGGTAGACCGCTCGGCCGCACAGCGCGTCGAGCACGCCGGGCACGCCGTCGGCGCTGTGGATCTTGCGCAGCACGGTGGCGGTGTCGTCGGCGTGCCAGTCGATGGCGCGGT
>JACPDP010000064.1 GCA_016183945.1 Magnetospirillum sp. | reverse complement strand
AAGCCGCGCCGCCAAATCTGCCGAGATCGACTCGGCCAAACGCTCGATTCCCCCCATCCCCACGCCTCCGCTCCATCAAGGGCGGACTCCTTGAATCACGCGGGGATTCCTGACGTCAAGAAAACTGATCCGTGGTGAGGATCCGACCCTGTGGCCCCTCTCCCCCGAACCGAACACCGGGGGAGAGGGAGTCACGCGCCGGTTGGCCCGCCCGGATTACCCCCTCAGGTGACCTTACTTTCCTCCCAGTGTCGCCACACCTCTCGATCACCCGAACGACGCAGCACCCGAAAGAAGCGGCCGTGAGCCGGCCCGGTAGTTTTTCCGAGCGTTCTTCCGGGGCGGCCGGACGAATACTGTCGCAGGCGAGGTGGTGAATATGTCGGAATTTGGTGTGATGGTTTCCGAGCACATCCCCAATCTTCGGCGATACGCAAGGGTTCTGGTCCGCGACTCGGTGCACGCCGAAGACCTCGTGCAGGACTGCCTGGAACGGGCCATTTCCCGCGAGCACCTGTGGCGGGAAGGAACCAATCTCAGGGCCTGGCTGTTCACCATCCTTCACAACCTCTACATCAACCAGTACCTGCGTCACGGCTCGGTCGGCACCATGGTGCCGCTGCTGGACGAGCATTCGCATCTGGCGGTGCCGCCGCGGCAGTATCACAGCGTCACCCTGAAGGATCTCGCCCGCGCCTTCGACCGTCTGCCCGAGCAGGAGCAGCAGGTGGTGCTGATGATCGGGCTCGACGGCATGCAGTACGAGGATGCCGCCACCGCCTTGGGCGTACCCATGGGCACGGTGAAGTCGCGCCTGTCGCGGGCCCGCCACCGGCTGCGCCGCCTGATGGACGGGGAGCTGACCGCCGACGAGGGTCACCTGCCGGAGGTCCGGCCGGTGGAGGGTTCACCACGCAAAGTGCAAGGAGGCCAGAGATGCTGAAACGTATCTTCTCCGTCGCCGCCGTCGTCCTCGCTGTTGCCGTCCCCGCCATGGCGCAGCAGAGCACCGCGGATACGCCGACCAAGGACCTGTCCATGGTCAGCGAGAAGGAGGTCAAGGGCTCCGCCATTCGCAATGCCGCCGGTGAAAAGATCGGCACCGTGGACCACGTCGTGGTCGATCAGAGCACCGGTCGGGTGAAATACGCGGTGATCGGCGTCGGCGGCTTCCTCGGCATGGGCCAGAAGGACGTGGCGGTGCCGTGGGATCGCATCCAGGCCAGCGACCAGGCGCAGACCTATGTGCTCAACGTCGACAAGGACACGTTGCGCAACGCTCCGACGGTGGACCCCAAGAACCTGCAGGCGCTCGATCAGCCGCAGACGCAGAGCACCATCGCCAGCTACTGGCAGAAGGCCGCCTCCCAGCAGGCCCAGACGCCCGAGAAGGGCGGCAAGATCGAGAAGAAGGAAAACAAGGGCCAGGGGGAATAACCTCTCCTCTCCCACCCCCGGGGCTCGCGGCGAAGACGCGCTGCGAGCCACCCTTACTCCGTCAGCGCCTTGATCATCTGGTCGGTGTTGCGCAGCCTCTCCGCCAGCCGCTTGGCCATCTGGCGGTGGAAGGCGGCGGCGAGGTCGGGGGCTGTGGCCTCCATGCGGGCCAGCGCTTCGCGGCTCAGGCGATAAACCGTGCAGGGCTGGTCCGCCACCACCGAGGCGGAGCGGTTCAGCCCGAGATACAGCGCCATCTCGCCCACCACGGTGCCGGCCTGCATGGTGCGCAGGCGGATAGGCTTGCCGCCGTCGCCGGCGATCTGCACCGTCACCTTGCCGCCGTCCAGCAGATAGAGCTCGTCCGACGGGTCGTTTTCCTGCAGCAGCACGGTGCCGGCCGCCACCTCGCGGCGCTCGAAATATTCCGCCGCCGCGGCGCCGCCCCAATCGGCCAGAAGGTCGCGGGGAACCTCGCCGCCTTCGTCGGCGAGATCGCCCAGCAACTCGTTCTCGCACCACTCCAGCGCATGGTCGAGGTCGGCCAGCACCCGGTAGGTGGGACCCTTGCCGCGCTTGAAGCCGGCCTGCTCCAGCAGGCGGGCGACATCGGGCGGCAGGTGGGCGAAGACCAGCATCAGCCCGCGCTTCTCGGCGAACTGGCGCAGCTTGGCAAAGCTCATGGCCGCCGACGAATCGATGCCGGTGACGCGGCGGAAGTCGAACACGACGAAGGCCGGCGCGTCCTCCCCCTGACCGGCGGCGCAGCGGCCGATCACCCGGGTCAGCAGCTTGTTGGCGGTGCCGAAGAACATGTAGCCCTGCAGGCTGAAGGCCAGGATGCGGCGGCCGTGCCGGTGCAGCATGCGGACCTCGGCGGCGGAACGGTCGACGTTGCTGGTGACGTCGATGCCGGTCAATTCGTGCTTGGCGACGTCCACCCGGCTGTAGTTGACCACGAACAGCACGACGCAGGCGACGATGCCGGCGGCGGCGCCGTGCAGATAGCCGAAGGTGCCGACGATGCCCACGATCATCAGCAGCACGGCGTAATCGGCCCGGGTCATCTTGTGGCGGCCGTCCCACAGCCACTCGATGAGGAACCCGAGGCCGAGGAACATCAGCAGTCCGCCCAGCACCGCCTTGGGGAACAGCGCCAGCGGCCCGGCCCCCACCACCAGCATCACCAGGCAGCACCCCGCCGAGACGACGCCGACGATGCGGCTCCTCACCCCCATCTTCAGCACCAGGCTGGACAGCGACAGGGTGTGGAAACCGATGATGCCGCCGCCTAATCCCGAGGCCAGATTGGCCAGCCCGGCCATCTTGAGTTCGCGATTGAGGTCGATGTCCTGGTTGGCCGCCACCTCCAGCGCGCTGGAGTTCAGCAGCACGCCGATGGCGCTGATCAGCAGCACCGTCGAGATGGTGCCGGCCTGCGCGGCCACCAGTCGCCAGTCGGCGTTGAACACCGCCAGGATGCCGGTGGGCCGCCACGCCACCTCGGCCGGCAGATGCCCCAGCACGAAGCCGCCGGCCTCGATGTCGGCGGCGGATTGGCCCAGCACCAGGCGGACGCCGTGGAACAGCAGGATGCCGGCGGCCAGCAGCACCGGCATGGTGGCGACATGGCGCCAGCGCCGCATCCCCGGCGTCAGCACCAGGCGGAAGGCCAGTGCCGGCACCCATCTCAGCAACGCCGCCGGCTGGAACAGCAGGCCGATGGTGTCGAGGGTGACGGGCAGTCCGGTGGTCACCTTCAGCGAGCCCTTGACCAGCAGCCAGCCGGTTCCGGCCAGGAAGCCGCCGATCACCGGATAGGGCACGAAACGAATCAGTCCGCCAAGCTTGTAGCGCCCCAGGGAGAACAGCATCGCCCCGGTCAGCAGGGTGGCGGTGATCAGCGCCGCCAGGACGGTGGGGAAGATGGCTTCGGCGGTGGCCGCGGCCGGCGCCTCGGCGACGATCAGCGAGGCCATCAGCGCCAGGATGGGGGCGATCTTGTCCTGGGGGAAGGCGATGCTGCCGGGATAGGAACTGGTCAACGCCACCACCAGCCCGATCATCGCGCCGGTGAAGAGCACCATGCCGATGGCGGTCCCCATGTAGGGGGCGAGCCGGCCGGAGAAGATCAGCACCGCGAAGGACAGCGACAGGATGACCACCACCGTCCCCGTCACGGCGCCGGCCACCAGCGCCGGCACCACGGTTCCCCTCGCTGGCCGTTCCGTCGTCGCGCCCATCGGCCCCCCTGTGTCTGCCGGCTTCGAGCCGTCACAAAACAGTAACGCGGAACCGGGGGCGGGGGGTAGCGTTACGGCGCCACGAACTGCCAGCCGAACCAGCGCCAGCGGCCTTCCAGGGTCGGCATCGTGCAGTTGAGCCGGCCGCGGCCGGCGGGGATCGGGCGTGCCATGCGCACCTCGATGCGTGGACCCAGGCGTTCCACCCGCACCTTGCCTTCATGGGAGGCGAAGCAGGCCAGGCTGTCGATGCCGCCGATCTCTTCGGCCAGGGTGAAGCCGAAATGGGGCGGATTGGTCCGCAGCAGGGGGTCGGCGGGGGTGATCTCCACCGCCGGGATGGGCAGGGCGCGGACCGCCACCCGGAAGCGGTTGATGTCGCCATAGGTTTCGCTCATGGCGAAGCGCGGCAGGAAAAACGCCTCCGCCTTGGCATGGGCCACGCCGGATTGCTGCCCGACGGCGGCGGTGAAGCCGGCCTCGGCGGCGGCGGCCATGGCCTCGGTCGAGGTCTCGCCATAGGGCCAGGCCAGCAGGTCGGGAGCGCGACCCAGCTCCTTCTCGAAGCGGGCGCGGGCGCGGGCGAGATCGGCGGCGATCTGCTCGCGGCCGGCCTTGGCCATGTGCAGCCGTTGCGCCCCCAGGGTGCCGATGGTGACGCCGGCCTCGGCCAGTTGGCGGAGTTGCTGCCAGTTCATGGCCTCGCCGCCGCGGTCGGCCTCGTCGGTGGCGACGAACAGGGTGACGGGGAAGCCGGCCTGCTTCAGCCGCGGCCACGCCCGGCTGTAGGCCGAGGCGGCGGCGTCGTCGATGGTGACGGCCACCGCCCTGTCCGGCAGCGGCCGGCCCTCCCTGAAGGCGGCGAGGATCTCGGGCAGGGGCAGCACGACGTAGCCGCCGCTCTTCAATTCCGCCAGATGGGCCTCCAACTGGTCGAGGCGGGTGTTCGACACCGGCGCCCGGTCGTCGCCGAAGCGATGATAGAGCAGCACCACCGCCGACTCGGCCGCCCGTGCCGCGCCGGCCGCGGCCGAGCCCGCCGCCAGCCCAATCACCACCAGCACGGAAACAAGGTGTTTCCACATGGACCACTATCCCCTCAACCGCCGCGCTCTTACATTCTACACACGTTTTGCCGCAACCCCGCGGTGAATCCAAGTGGAACGAGGAGATGCTCCCATGAGCGGTACGGTTGACCAGGCGGCGCTGGACGCCCTTTTTTTCGAGGCCCATACCGCCACCAAATGGCAGGGCAGGCCGGTGTCCGACGAGGTGCTCCACCGCGCCTGGGAGATCGCCCGCATGGGGCCGACCAGCGCCAACTGCCAGCCGGTGCGCATCGTCTTCGTGCGCTCGGCCGAGGCCAAGGGGCGCCTTAAGCCGACCCTGGCGCCGGGCAATGTGGACAAGACCATGGCGGCACCGGTCACCGCCATCATCGGCCACGACATGGAGTTCTACGAGACCCTGCCCCGCAGCTTCCCGCAGTCCGACGCCCGCTCGTGGTTCGTCGGCAACCCGGCGCTGATCGACAGCACGGCATTCCGCAACGGCACCCTGCAGGGCGGCTATTTCATCATCGCCTGCCGCGCGGCGGGCCTGGACTGCGGCCCGATGAGCGGTTTCGACAACGCCAAGGTGGACGAAGCCTTCTTCCCCGGCGGGCGGGTGAGGTCGAATTTCCTGATCAACCTCGGCTATGGCGACCCGTCCGGCTTCTACCCGCGCAACCCGCGCCTGGACTTCGCCGAGGCCTGCACGGTGGTGTGAGAAGAGAGGCTGACGTGGAGCGCGGGCGTCTCGCCCGCCAATGGGGCGTCCTTAGCGGGCGGGACGCCCGCGCTCCAAGGAGTTCAGCCATCCAGCCAATGGGGGTCGGCCACCTGGCGGTTGCGGCGGGCTTCGGCCAGCTTGCGCACATGGGCGAGGTTGCGGGCGGCGACCTTGGCCGGACCCGTGGCGCCATGGCTCTGGAAAATGCCCAGCGCCGCCGCCAGCACCAGTTCCGCCTCGGCCAGATGGGCGCCGCCGCCGCCGTGGCGGTCGAGCAGGAACAGGGCGCTGCCCAGGGTGTTCTGGGTGGCGGCCCAGGCCAGCGGTGTGCGTTCGCGGGTGCGCACCTCGCACACCGCACGGCAGGTGTCGGCGGCGCGGGTCAGCACCTCGGCGCTCTTCATCTGGTCGCCGTAGACTTCCAGCACCTGGGCGACGGCGTGCATGACCTCGGCCCAGCGGGCCGGGGTCTCGGTGCGGGTGTAGACCTGCAGCGTGCCCTGCAGCACCTGGAGCGCCTCGCGCAGCAGCTCGGTCTGGCCGGTGATGAGGTCGAGGCGGTAGAGCGCCACCCCCAGGCGCATCTGTGCCGCGGCCCATTCCTGCGGCATCATCGCCCGGGTCAGCGTTTCCGCCGCCGAACGCCACTCCTTGACCGCCTCTTCCAGCAGCGGCGCCGCCTCCTTGGTGCGCTCGGCCTGGACTGTGAGCACCGCGGCGAGGTGCTTGTGGATGAGACCGGCCTCCCAACCGGCGTCGGTGGGCCGCAGACGGCGCTGGGCCGAGCGGTAGGACTCCACCGCCTTGCCGAACCACGCCGTGGCCTGCTCCGGCTGGGCCGCCACCAGCGCGGCGGCGGCGGCGATGTGGCCGAAGATCAACTGCACCGAGCGCTGCTGCGGCATGGACATCTGCACCGGCGGCTTGGCCGCCAGGGCCTCGACGGCGGCGGCGGCGGCCGGCAGAAGCTTCCTGACCCCGGCCCGCTGCGCCTCGGTTGCCGGGTCGGCGGCGGCCAGGAGGGCGGCGTAGAGCAGGTTGCCCGGGGCCTCGGCGAAGTCGAACGGCAGCTCGATGCGGGTGGTGGGCCCGAACGAGGCCAGCGGGGCGTCGCCGGGCAGGGGCGCGGTGGCGAGACGCAGGCGGTAGCCGTCCTTGCCCTTGTCGCCCCACACCAGCAGGTCGGCGTTCTCCTCGGCGACGGCGTGGCGGGTGTTGAGGATGACGGCCGCCACCTGGGCGGGATCCTCCATGTTGTCGAGCGGGAAGGCCTTGGGCAACGGCTTGACCGCCAGGCCGGGCCGCCCCTGCAGCGCATTGAACAGGGTGGCGGCGGCGGTACCCTCGGCGTCGCCGGCCAGCGCCGCCACCAGCACGGTGAACACCGGCGGCTCCCGCGGCGCGGCGGCGACGGCTCCCGGGGTGGCATCGGACGGCGGGGCGCCCAGCAGGCGGGCCAGCATATCGAGCAGGCGCGAGCGCCTGGCCGGGGCGGCAGGCGGTGTTTCCGCCTGCGCCGGCACCGGTGCCTCGGGCACGTCCGCCTTCTTGTCCCGAACGAGGGACTGCTTGAGGCGGGCGAGCCGCTCCTCCCTGGATTCGGTGGTCGCCATCAGCCCTACCCTATAAGCCAGGCGGCGGGCGGCGGCAATGTGTCTTCGCTGCGGCAGAGGCGCATCGCACCGAGCTACTTTTCCGTGCCATAGGCCTTGAGCATGGTGTCGACGGTGTCGGCGATGGTGCCGGCCTGATCGCGCCCGGCGGGCAGGCCGAGCAGGGCGCGGTGATAGCACTCGGCCCGCAGCATGCCGATGAACTGGTCGGTGGCGCGCGCCGGGTCGGGAACCGCCAATTCGCCCTTCTGCTCCAACAGTTTCAATACGGCGGCGATGTTGGCCTTGCCCCGGGCCGGGCCGGTCTCGTAGAAGGCGCGCGCCAGGTCGGGCGTGCGGAAGGCCTCCGCCACCACCACCCGATAGAGCGCCAGTGCCTCGGGCGACATCATCAGATCGGTCAGGCGCTGGGCGATGACGGTCAGGGCGCCGCGGGCGTCGAGGCCGGGGTCGGGCGGCTGGAAGGCGTAGGACGTCTCGCAACGCCGCTGCATCACCGCCGCGAACAGGTCGTCCTTACCCTTGAAGTGGGCGTAGATGGTGGCCTTGGACACCCCGGCGCGCGCCGCCATGGTGTCCATGCTGGCGGCGGCATACCCCGCCTCCAGGAACAGTCCCTGGGCGGCATCGAGGATGGCGTCGCGCTTGGCCGAGGAACGCGGGCTGCGGCCGGTCTGTGCCATTCCATTTCCCTGTGGCGGCTGACTGGCGGAACTAAACCAGACGGTTCAGTTCTTGGGAAGCAGCGAAATCGGGAGCCTTGCAATCCGGGCGCCGCATGACGATAATGTCCATGGACAAATGACCATGGGCGTTAGCGATGGGGAAACACGAAATCGGCGCCGGTGACTTCAAGGCACGCTGCCTCGGCCTGCTCGACGAGGTGGCGGAACATCACACCGAACTGGTGATCACCAAGCGGGGGCGCCCGGTGGCCCGGCTCGTCCCCGTCGTGGAGCCAAGCGGGCCGGAGCTGTTCGGCTGCCTCAAAGGCACCATCAGCATCACCGGCGATATCGTGTCGCCCATGGAAGACGAGTGGGATGCCAACGCCTAGGCCGCTGGTTCTCGACACCCATGTCTGGATTTGGCTGCTGGCGGGCGACGCGCAACTGTCGCTGCCGGTCCGGCACGCCATCGCCGCGGCGGCGCGAACCGGCGATGTGGTGGTCGCCGCCATCACCGCCTGGGAGGTGGCGATGTTGGCGGCACGCGGGCGGATCGCCTTCACCGGCACAGCACTGGACGTCATCCGCGCCGGCCTGGCGCAGCCGGGCCTCGGCCTTGCCCCGCTCAGCCCGGAAATCGCCGTCGAGGCCACCATGCTGCCGGGCGAGTTCCACCGGGACCCCGCCGACCGGATGATCGTCGCCACCGCGCGGGTGCTGGGTGGAGCGGTGGTGACCCGCGACGAGAACATCCTGCGCTACGGGGCCGGCGGCCACGTCGCGACGCTGCCCGCCTAAGCCACGCCTAAGCCCCCACCATCTCCGCCAGCGCATCGTCCAGAATGTGCGGATCGATTTCGGTCAGAGCCGGGCCATCGGTCCACACCAGGGCACAGCGGACGGTTCGCCCGGGGTAGATGCAGGCCAGGGCCAGCCGGTAGGCGGCCATCTGGCGGACATAGAGCGGCGGCACCGCCTCGCCGGCGGCCGGCGGCCGGCGGTTGGTCTTGTAGTCCACCACCAGCACCTCGTTGCCGGTGACCACCAGGCGGTCGACGCGGCCCGAGAGGACGCGCTCGCCGATGCGGCCCACCACCGGCACTTCGGCGCGGCTGCCCGGCCCGAACAGGGCGGCGAAGCGGGGGTGGTCGAGGATGTCGCCGACTTCGTTGGCGATGTCGAGGCGGTGGGCGGCGTCGAGCCCGAAGCTGGGGCGGCCGAGGAAGCGGAGCATCGCCGCGGCCCGCGTCTCGCGGGCCAGGTTCGGCAGGGTTTGCAGCAGGCGGTGGATCAGCTTGCCGCGCTGGAACCGCCTGGCGCCGTCGTCGCCGGCCAGCGGCGAGCGCACCGGCGGCTCCTCGCCGTCGGGCCGCGAGGGTGCCAGCGGGCGCGGCGGCGCCGGTTCGGCCGGCGGCGGCCGGAAAGCCCAGTCCGGCAACTGGGGTGCCGGGCGGGCGGCGGTGTCGGGTGCTTCGGCCTGCTCCACCGTCCTGGTCTGGGGGCAGGCGAGGCGAAGGACGCGGGCGTCCGCCGTCTCGCCCGCTTCGGCCAGGAAGCCGTCCTCGGCCTCGGCGGCGATGGGGGACAGGGCGGCCCGGACCAGGTCGTACCAGCAGCCGGCCGGCGGCGCCTTCCTGGTCTTCCAGCCGCAGACCACCAGACGGTCCTCGGCCCGGGTCATGGCGACGTAGAGCAGGCGGCGATATTCGCGCTCGCGGGCCGCCTTGGCCGCGTCGCGCGCCGCGCGGCACACCGCGTCGGCGGCCTCGGCCGAGGGCGGCCACAAGGGAAGTTCGTCGTTCGTCCATTGGATGCGGCTGCCGCGGGTCGGCATCTGCAGCGTGTCGGGCAGGATCACCACCGGCGCCTGCAGCCCCTTGGAGCCGTGCACCGTCATGATGCGCACCGCGTTGCGGCCGCCCTGCTCCAGGTCGCGCTTGATCTCCACCGCGCCGGCCCCCAGCCAGCGCAGGAAGCCCTGCAACGACGGCGGATGCGCCCGCTCGAAGGCCAGGGTCAGGGCGACGAACTCGTCGAGCGGGTCCTCGGCGTCGACCCCCAGCCGCGCCAGCAGCTTGCGCCGCCCCCCCAGCGGCCCCAGCACATGGGCGAACAGGGCATGGGGCGGCTGGTGGTCGGCCATCGCCAACAGGCCGGAGAGCAGGACATAGGCCTCCTCGAAGGCGGAGTCGTCGAGCAGGCGCTTCTTCAGCGTTTCCCACAATCCAGCCGGGCCGCGGCCGTGGGCGAGGCGGAACAACTGGTCCTCGTCGAAGCCCACCAGCGGCCCCTTGAGCACGGTGGCCAGGGTCAGGTCGTCCTCGGGCAGCAGCAGGAAATTGGCCAGCGCGACCAGGTCCATCACCGCCATCTGCTCGGCCAGCACCATACGGTCGGCGCCGGCCACCGGCACCTCCAGGCCCTTCAGCTCGCGCACCAGGTCCTCGACGAAGCCGCCGCGCCGCCGCACCAGCACCATGATGTCGCCGGCGCGCACCGGCCTGCCCTGCGACGCCAGGATCTCGCCGTCGACCATGGCCTTGATGCGCCGCGCCACCAGCCGGGCCAGCCGGGCCGAGGGCTGGTCGCCGCGAATGCGTTCGATGGGCGGCTTCCACGCCGGTTGCTCGTCGAGGGCGCGCGGCTCCACCGGCGGCCACAGCTCCACCAGCCCGGCCTCGCCCCGACGGGCCGGGATGTGGCGGATGTCGTCGCCCTCCGCCGCCACGCCGTCGGAGCCCGGCCCATTGGCGAACACCGCGTCCACCGCCTCCAGCACGGCGGCGGTGGAGCGGAAGCTGACCTGCAACGCCACCTCCGCCCAGTCCTGCCCCGCCGCCGGGACGTGGCTGGCGAAGCGTTTGCGCATGGCTTCGAAGGCACGCGGGTCGGCACGCTGGAAACTGTAGATGGACTGCTTGGCATCGCCCACCGCGAACACCGTGCGGACGGTCTCGCGGGCGCCGCGGCCGGCGAAGAATTCCTCGGTCAGCGCCGCCACCACCGCCCACTGATCGGGATTGGTGTCCTGCGCCTCGTCGATCAGCACGTGGTCGATGCCGCCATCCAGCTTGAACAGCACCCACGGCGCCGCCCCCGGCCGCATCAGCAACTCGCGCGCCGCCAGGATCAGGTCATCGTAGTCCATCAGGGCGCGGGCGGTCTTGCGCCGCTGATAGGCGGCCAGCAGGGCGTGGCCGAGGCTCAGCAGCGCCGCGGTGGCCTCGGCGACGCCGGCCGCCTTGATGCGGTCGGCGACCGCCATCAGGCGTGCCGCCTCTTCCTGCAACGCCGCCTCGACGCCGGGGAAGCCGTCGCGCACCCCGTTGGTGCACAGCTTCTCGCGCGCCGTGCCCTTGGCGGTGAGGAAGGCCGACTGCCAGGTGTCGAAGCCGGCGGCACGGCCGGCGGGGTCGGCCAGCCACGGCGCCATCAGCCCGGCACGGTCGCGATCGCTCTTACTGCCGGTGAGCAGCGCCGTCACCGCGTTGCGGCAGGCTCCGGTGTCGAGGGCGGAGTCGTGGCAGGCATCGGCCAGCAGGATGGCGGCGGTGTCGCCGGGGGCGAGGGCGAGGCGGTGGCGGACGGCGGCGACCACGCCCTCCAGCCCGCCGTGGCGGTCGATCAGCCGCTTGAGGCGGCCCCGGTCGCCGGCCAGCTCGCCCATCAGCTCGGGGAAGGCGGTCTCGTGGATGCGGGCGGTGACGTCGGCCAGGGCGCGGGCGAGGCCGCTATCCGAGCTGTCGCGGGCGGCGGCCAGCACCTCGTCCCGGGCTTCGGCCAGCAGCTCGGCGGCGTCGCGCTCGTCCATCACCTGGAAATGCGGCGCCAGCCCGGCCTCCAGCGGGAAGCGGCGCAGCAGCGACTGGCAGAAGGCGTGGATGGTCTCGATGTGCATGCCGCCGGGGACATCCAGCACCCGGGCGAACAGGCGCCGCGCCCGGGTCAGGGCGTCGGGCTCGGGCGGCGTTCCCAGCAGCCGCGCCAGGTCGTCGGACAGGCCGGCGTCGGATACGGTGGCCCAGCCGGCCAGCCGTTTCGCGATGCGGTTGGCCATCTCGGCGGCGGCGGCCTTGGTGAAGGTCAGGCACAGAATCTTGTGCGGCGCCGTTCCCGCCAGCAGCAGGGCCAGCACCCGGTCGGTCAGCACCTTGGTCTTGCCGGTGCCCGCCGACGCCGCCACCCACACGCTGGCCGAGGGATCGGCGGCGCGGCGCTGGGCCTGGTCGGCGTTGTGGGAGAGTCCGGCGGTCACGGCTGATGCTGCGCCAGGATCGCCTTCAGGCCCTCGCGGTAGCTGGGATAGCTCAGCGTCACCCCCAGCTCGGACTTCATGCGGCCGTTCCGCACCCGCTTGTTGTCGGCGTAGAAGCTGAGCGCCATGGCCGACAGCGAGCCCTTCGCCTCGTCCCAGGGGATTTCCGGTGGCGGCGCGACACCCAGCAGGGTGCAGGCATAGGCGATGACCTCCTGCGGCGGCGCCGCGTCGTCGTCGCACAGGTTGTAGACGCGCCCCGGATTGGGCCGGGCCAGCGAGGCCAGCACCGCGCCGGCGATGTCCTCGACGTGGATGCGGCTGAACACCTGCCCCGGTTTGACGATGCGCCTGGCGGTGCCGGCCCGCACGCTGTCGATGGCCGAGCGGCCCGGCCCATAGATTCCGGCCAGGCGGAAGATGTGCACCGGCAGGCCGCTGGCCCGCCAGGCGGCCTCGGCCTCGCTGCGGCGGCGCGAGCGCTCCAGGGTGGGGGCGGCGGGCGTGTCCTCGTCGACCCAGCCGCCGCCGTGGTCGCCATAGACGCCGGTGGTGGAGAGGTAGCCGGCCCAGTCGAGCCGGTGCCCCCGCACCGCCTCGATCACCGGGTCGCCCAGCCGGTCGGGCGGCACCGACGACAGCAGGTGGGTGACGCCGTCCAGGGCGTCGGCGGGCAGCGGGTGGTCGCTGTCGAACGGCAGCACCGTCACGCCGGGAAGCTCGACCGCCTCACCGGATCGCGTGGTGCCGGCGACCTGCCACCCGGCGTCCAGCAGCCGCCGGGCGATGACGCGGCCGGAAAACCCCAGGCCGAAAATGAAGACTCGCCGACTCATTGCCTTGCGCCCGCCATGGTTTTGGTCACACTAGCGCCCGTTTCCAGCAGCCCACAAGGGTCCCATGCGCATTGTCCTCGCCATCCTGGCCGTGTTTTTCGCCGGCGACGCCGTCGCCCAGACCATCGACGCGCCCAAGGAGTACCGAAACTGCTTCATCCTCGCCCGCCAGCGGCCCGAGGAAGGCTGGGAGCAGGCGCTGGCCTGGCAGTCGCTGGGCGGCGGCGAGCCGGCGCGGCATTGCGGCGCGGTGGCGCTGATCGCCCTGGGCAAGCATGAGGAGGCGGCACAGCGGCTGGAGGCGCTCGCCGCCGAGAGCCGTCGCCAGGAAGCGGTGCGGGCGGAAATGCTGGGCCAGGCCGGCCAGGCCTGGCTGCTGGCCGGCAAGCCCGAGCGGGCGCTGGCCGCCCAGGAGACGGCGCTGCACCTGGTTCCCGGCAATCTCGACCTGCTGCTCGACAAGTCGGTGACTCTGGCGCAGGTGCACCACTACAAAGACGCGGTGGCGGTGCTGACGGACGTGCTCAAACGCCAGCCCAACCGGGTCGAGGCGATGACGTTGCGGGCCAGCGCGCACCGCTACCTCGACTACGGCCGTCCACGAAGCGGTTGGGACGCCCGGAGATTCCGTCCCCGTCGCGGTCGTCCGGATCGGCGCGCGGCAGGATTGGCTGAAGGTGCTGGAGCTGTCCCAGCCCGACTCCCCCGCCGCCGAGTCGGCCAGGAAGAACATCGAACTGATGGACGTGAGGAAGTAGCTCTCTCCCCCAGCTCCCCCAGCGGAGAGGGCTTCACTCCTCGTCGAACAGGGCCGTCAGTTGGCGCATCATGGTGCCGCCCAGGTCCTCGGCGTCCATGATGGTGACGGCGCGGCGATAGTAGCGGGTGACGTCGTGGCCGATGCCGATGGCGGCCAACTCCACCGGCGAACGGGTCTCGATATAGCCGATCACTTCGCGCAGGTGCTTTTCCAGGAAGTTGCCGGGATTGGCCGACAGCGTCGAGTCGTCCACCGGGGCGCCGTCCGAGATCACCATCAGGATGCGGCGCTGCTCGGGGCGGCCGACCAGGCGCTCGTGGGCCCACAGCAGCGCCTCGCCGTCGATGTTTTCCTTGAGGATGCCTTCCTTCAGCATCAGCCCCAGATTGCGGCGGACCCGGCGCCAGGGGGCGTCGGCGGCCTTGTAGACGATGTGGCGCATGTCGTTGAGCCGGCCGGGATGGGGCGGTTTGCCCTCGGCCTGCCACTTCTCGCGGCTCTGGCCGCCCTTCCATGCCCGGGTGGTGAAGCCCAGCACCTCGACCTTGACGCCGCAGCGCTCCAGGGTGCGGGCCAGGATGTCGGCGCTCATGGCCGCCACCGTGATGGGGCGGCCGCGCATGGAGCCGGAGTTGTCGATCAACAGGCCGACCACGGTGTCGCGGAAGTCGGTCTCCTTCTCGAACTTGAAGGACAGCGAGTGGGTGGGGTTGGCCACCACGCGGGCCAGCCGGCCGGTGTCGAGGATGCCTTCCTCCAGGTCGAAATCCCAGGCCCGGGTCTGCTGCGCCATCAGTTTGCGCTGCAGCCGGTTGGCCAGCTTGGCCACCACGCCCTGCAGATGGGAGAGCTGGTTGTCCAGTTGCAGCCTTAGCCGGGCCAGTTCCTCGGGATCGCACAGCTCCTCGGCGCCCACCACCTGGTCGAAGGCGGTGGTGAAGGCGCGATAGGGGCGCTCGGCCTCGGCGTTGGGGCGCTCGACGGTCGAGCGGTGGCGACTGGGGCCGCCGGCCTCCTCGGCGCCGGAGCCCATCATCATCATGTCCTCGCCCGAGGTCATGCCGTCCTGCTGGCCGTCGCCCTCGGCCGAGCCGGGCGACGGTTGCGCCTGGCCCTCGCCCTGCTGGCCCTGGCCGTCGCCCTCGTCCTCCTTCCGCTCGCCGGCCGAAGCGCCTTCCGGCGCCTCCTGCCCATCCTGTTCGGAGTCGCGGTCGTCGTCGGCCGTCTCCTCGCCGGTCAGCTCCAACTGCACCAGCATGTCGCGCAACGCCCGCGCGAACCGCTCCTGGTCGCCGATCAGCCCCTTGAGGTGGTCCAGGGTGCGGCCGGCCTTGGCCTCGATCACCGGGCGCCACAGCGCGACGGCCGCCTCCGCCGAGGGCGGCGGCGCAAGGCCGGCGAAATGCTCGCGGGCGATCAGGCGCAGCGCGTCGGCCAGCGGCACGTCCTCCCGCTTGGTGGCGCGGTCGAGCCCCTCGCCGCGGGCGCGGCTTTCCAGCACGGCGGCGATGTTGGCGGCGACGCCGGCCATGTGGCGGGCGCCCAGCGCCTCGAGGCGGGCCTGCTCCACCGCGTCATAGGCGCGGCGGGCCTCGGGCAGGGCCGGCATGCGCCGGGCGTGCAGGGCCTCGTCGTGGTAACGGAAGCGCAGAGCCACCGCGTCGGCGACGCCGCGCAGGCGGGCGAGGTCGGCCAACTGCATGGTGCGAGGGGGCGCGGGCAGGCGCACCTCGACCCCGCGCACGCTGCCGGCGCCGGCGGCATAGCCGACGTCGAGGTCGTCGCGCCCGGCGATGGCCTTCAGCACCGCCGCGGTGGTGCGGCGGATGGTCTCGGCCGGCGATTCCTCGCGCGGCAGGCCGTTGCCGGAACTGTCCACCGTCCTACCTCAAGCCAGCAGCCGGGCCGGGGTCTCGGGCAGTTCCTCGCCGAAGCAGCGCTGGTAGTACTCGGCGATGGTCGGGCGCTCGACCTCGTCGCACTTGTTGAGGAAGGTGACGCGGAAGGCGAAGCCGCGGTCGCCGAAGATGCGGATGTTCTCGGCCCAGGTGATGACGGTGCGCGGGCTCATCACGGTGGAGATGTCGCCGTTGACGAAGCCGGCCCGGGTCAGGTCGGCCAGCATCACCATCTTGGCCACCAGGTCGCGGCCTTCCTTGGTGTCGTAGGCCGGCATCTTGGCCACCACGATGCCGCATTCGGCGTCGTGCTCCAGGTAGTTGAGCGTGGCGACGATGTTCCAGCGGTCCATCTGACCCTGGTTGATCTGCTGGGTGCCGTGGTAGAGGCCGGTGGTGTCGCCGAGGCCCACGGTGTTGGCGGTGGCGAACAGGCGGAACCACGGATTGGGACGGATCACCCGGTTCTGGTCGAGCAGGGTCAGCTTGCCCTCGGTCTCGAGCACGCGCTGGATCACGAACATCACGTCGGGTCGGCCGGCGTCGTATTCGTCGAACACCAGGGCGCAGGGATGCTGCAACGCCCAGGGCAGGATGCCTTCCCTGAACTCGGTGATCTGCTTGCCGTCCTTCAGCACGATGGCATCCTTGCCGATCAGGTCGATGCGGCTGATGTGGCTGTCGAGGTTGATGCGGATACAGGGCCAGTTGAGCCGCGCCGCCACCTGCTCGATGTGGGTCGACTTGCCGGTGCCGTGATAGCCCGGGACCATGACGCGGCGGTTGAAGGCGAAGCCGGCCAGGATGGCCAGGGTGGTGTCGGGGTCGAAGCGGTAGGCGGG
>JACPDP010000062.1 GCA_016183945.1 Magnetospirillum sp. | reverse complement strand
GGCAGACACGCTCTACTTCCCGAACAACCGCCACGTCTACGCCCTGAACCTGGATACCGGCGAGCTGAAGTGGCGGGCCCCCGCCGCCGCACCTTCATCGTCCATCGCAGTGGTCCCCTGGATTCGACGTTACCAATGGATCCGATTTAGTTCACCACGCGGCAAAGCACGACCCATCCAGGCGGCCAGTGGGCAACCCCCATAGGCGCTAGAATTCGGCTTGCGGAAACTCAGGGAACCGGCGTGGCGTTCAAGCCTCGCGGGCGGCACGCACCAGTTCGCCCAATTCCGCCACCACTTGACTGAGTTCGTTCTCCAGCGACTGGGTAATGGTGGTGATGCTTTCCGAGACATGTTTGACTTCAGCCGCCACCACGGCGAAGCCCTTGCCGGCCTCGCCCGCCCGGGTCGCCTCGATCAGGGCGTTGAGCGCCAGGATCCGGGTGGTGCCGGTCACCGCCTTGATTTCGCCCACCTTGCTGGAGACCAGCTTGGTAAGCTGCTCGGTAAGTTCAACCATGCGGTTTTGATCGCTCATGACGGATGTCAACCTTTCGCGGCCGGCGTAGGGTAGCAACCTACCACGGCCGGGCGTGCGGCGACCAATGGCTTTGTGTGTTCAAAAGCGTCGATTGCGAGTTACTTGACCAAGGTGTCGGAGAGGTGGCCGACCACCTCACGCAGCTGTTTTTTCAGCTCCTCCAGGTACTTGTCGTTCTGCGCCGTGTTGGCGAAGTGGACTACGCGGGGGATGGTTCCGCTGCTCAGGCACTGGTGGTCCGAGTTGTTGTAGACCCTTTGCGGCAGTGACAGCACCGACACATGCTGCCCCGCCATGGGGACATCGACCAGGGTATACTCGGTGAACACCGCCTTATCCCCGGCTTCCAGCAGGCGGACCATGGAGGTCTGCTCCCGCAGCCACTCGTTGCAGCCCGCGCACGCCGCCAGCCATTCGCCCAGGAAGGCGTCGCGCCGGCCGCACCTGTCGCCGAAGAAGATGACGCCGCTGTTGATCACCGAGCAGTTGTTGAAGTCGAAGCACGGATTTCCCATCAGCGTCACGGCGACGTCGAAATCATCGCGCGACATGACGTCGTCCACGTCCTTCAAGATGAACGCGTCGGCGTCGAGGAAAATCATCCGGCGACCGCCGATGCGCTTCGAGGCGTCCGCCATGCAGGGGATCTTCTGGGCGATCATGTTCTCGAAGACGAGGCCGGCGCGGATCAGCGGCCGCGCCAGGGCCGAACCGGGCAACGTCTTCAGGATCTTCTTGCGCAATCGCTGGCGCCACGAGCGCTGGAACCGGGCGTTGTGGCGGATGGCGAGGTCCACCTGCCGGCCGAAGTCGATCTGCGATTCCAGCTCGGCGGTGTCGCGGATGGCGGTGCCCCAGTCGATGACGGTGACGTCGCTCGCCGCCGCTTCGGCGCCGAATTTCGGCCGGTAGCGCTCGTCGCCCCAATCGTAGACCAGGATCGGCGCGTCGGGATAGACCGCCCGGATGCAGCCGATATTGACGCTGAGCAGATGATAGTATTTGTGGTTGCCCATCAGGACAAAGGTCGGCGTCTCCTTGCGGTACGTCATTCTGATGCCCTGACCAATGCCGTCACCCGGCGGGACGCCCCCGGCACACCGGTGGGGAACGCCCCGAATATCGAGACCCAGCCCCTTCGTCAAGCCTCTTCGGGAGGAGAGATGGGCATTCTCGGTAGGGAGGTGATGCCGACGACTCCTCCCCCCAATAGAGCCGCCACCGGCGGTCGGCAACTGCGATAATCCCGCAGCGAGCGCGAAATCCATTGCGGGGCGCCCCATGACCGGGTCCGGCATCGACGGCTGTCACGCCTGCCCCATCCGCGGCCGGGGCCTCTGCGGCACGCTGTCCGAGCAGGACCTGGCGGCCCTGGCGCGGGTCAGGGAGGCACCGCGCCGCGTCGCCCCGGGCCGCGACCTGTTCAGCCAGGGCGAGCCGGCGGACGAGGTCTTCAACATCCTCGACGGCTGGGCCTTCCTCTACGAACTCCTCGACGACGGGCGCCGGCAGATTCTGCGCTTCGCCATACCGGGCGATCTGGTGGGATTGCGCATCGCCGGAGGGGTGTCGCAGTTCGGCGCCCAGGCCATCGACCACGTCGTCCTGTGCGTCATCCCGCGCCGGCGCCTGATGGGGTTCGCCCACGAGCACCCCGGCGTGGCGTTGCGGCTGATGTCGATGCTGTCGAGCGACGAACAGCTGGCCTATGAGCGCATCACCAGCATCGGCCGCAAGACCGCCCTCGAACGGATATCCTCGCTGCTGCTGGAGCTGTTCTACCGGCTGCGGCACCGGCCTCCGCAGGTTACCGGGGAGGAGTTGAGGCTGCCCCTGACCCAGCCCCTGATCGCCGATGCTACCGGCCTGACCCCCATCCACACCAACCGCATGTTGGGCGAATTGCGGCACCGGGGCATCATCGACTACGGCAACGGCCTGTTCCGCATCCTCGACCCCGTCGGACTGTTCGAGGCGGCCGGGGTCGATCCGGATCTCTGCGCCTGGTCCCCCGACCTGGCGGCCGAGTAGGGAGCGCAGCCATGGACACCCCACCGCCACGACAGCCGCCGCGCGACATCCCCGAGCAGCCCCCGGAAGACATGCCGGAGGAGTATCCCGAGCCGGAACCGCCAACCTTCGACGAGCCCGCCGAACGGGAGGAGGACGAGACGCCGCCCGACTAGAGCCTCAGACCTCCAGCCAGCCGTGCACGCCGTTGCGCCGGGGCCGCCACAGGCCGCGGTCGAGGGCTTCCTGCAGGCGGCGGCGGATTTCGTCCAGCGCCGCCGGGTTGTTGTCCTCCAGGAAGCGGCGCACCTCGTCGTCGCCGAGATAGGCTTCCGCCACCATGTCGAACTGATGGTCCTTGACCGCCCGGGTGGTAGCGGCGAAGGCGAACAGGTAGTCCACCGAGGCAGCCATCTCGAAGGCCCCCTTGTAGCCGTGCCGCATCACCCCCCTGATCCATTTCGGATTGACCACCCGGCCGCGCACGATGCGGGCGATTTCCTCTTCCAGGGTCCGGATACGGGGGCTTTCGGGCCGCGAGTGGTCGGCGTGCCAAACCGGCGGCCGCTGGCCCGAGGCGGCATGCACCGCAGCCGTCAGCCCACCCTCGAACTGGTAGTAGTCGTCGGAATCCAGCAGGTCGTGCTCGCGGTTGTCCTGGTTGTGGATGACTGCCTCGACCCGGCCCAGACGCTGGTGGAAGGCATCGTGCGCCGCCTCGCCCTCGGCCCCGGCGCCATAGGCCCAGCCACCCCAGGCGACGTAGGCGGCGGCGAGGTCGGCCTCGGTCTGCCAGCCGCGCTCGTCGATCAGCGCCTGCAGGCCCGCGCCATAGGCCCCCGGCTTGGAGCCGAACACCCGCGACGCCGCCCGCGCCTCGCCCAGGGTGGCGGCGTCGAGGCGGACCCGCGCCGCCAGCGGATTGACCTCGGCCGGCTCGTCCAGCGCCGCCACCGCCCGCACCGCCGAATCGAACAGGTTGACCAGATCGGGAAAGGCGTCGCGGAAGAAGCCCGAGATGCGCAGGGTGACATCGACGCGCGGCCGGTCGAGCACCGAAGCCGGCATCACGGAAAATCCGGTGACCCGGCGCGAGGCGGCATCCCAGGTGGGCTGCACTCCCATCAGGGCGAGCCCTTGCGCGATGTCGTCACCGCCGGTGCGCATGTTGCTGGTGCCCCAGGCGGTGAGTGCCACGGCGCGCGGCCACTCGCCATGCTCCTGCAGGTGGCGTTCCAGCAGCAACTGCGCCGACTTCCACCCCAGGCTCCAGGCGGCGGGCGTGGGCACGGTGCGGGTGTCGACGGAATAGAAGTTGCGGCCGGTGGGCAGCACGTCCGGCCGCCCCCGGGTGGGTGCGCCCGACGGCCCCGGCGCCACGAAGCGCCCATCGAGCCCGGTGAGCAGCCCCGCCATCTCGCGCGGCCCACAGGCCGCCACGGCCGGCCGCAGGGTGGCTTCCACATGCTCCAGCGCGGCGAGGGTGCGCGTCCAGGCCGGGAGCGCGGGCGTCTCGCCCGCCACCAGCGCCTTGGCCAGCCGTTCGAGGTATTCGACGGCGTCGCCGAGAGTCCTCAGCTTGACTCCCTCCCCTGGCAAAGCCGGGGGAGGGTTGGGGTGGGGGCCCAACGAGCGTAGCGAGGCGGGAGTGCCACCGCGCGGACACACTCCCGCCTCGCTGTCGCTCGTTGGGCCCCCACCCTGCCCTCCCCCGCCTGCGGCGGGGGAGGGTTCCATTTGGGTCAGGTCATCCCCCAGCCGGCAATCCAGCGGGTCGAACCCCATCCCCAGATCGGCCGCCAGGGCCCGCAGCAGCGAATTCTCCCCCACCCTGGCCAGCGCCACCAGCAGGTCGGTGAGCTGCTCGCCCTGGGGGGAGACGCCGAAGATGTGCAGGCCGTCGCGGATTTGCAGTTCCTTCAACTCGCACAGGTGGTTGTCGAGCTTCTTCAGGGCGGCGTCGGCGTCGTCGCCGGGGCGGATGCCCAGTTCGGCGTCGAGCCCGGCGGCCGCGGTGGTGGTGAGGATTTCGCGGCGCAGCACCGCCAGCCGCCGCGGATCGACGCCGGCCGCCTCGTAGTATTCGTCCACCAGCCGCTCCAGCTCGCGCAACGGGCCGTAGCTTTCGGCGCGGGTAAGGGGCGGAGTCAGGTGGTCGATGATCACCGCGCTGGCGCGGCGCTTGGCCTGGGTGCCTTCGCCGGGGTCGTTGACGATGAAGGGGTAGAGGTTGGGCAGCGGCGCCAGGCAGGCCTCGGGGAGGCATTCGGCCGACAGCGCCAGCGACTTGCCCGGCAACCATTCCAGATTGCCGTGCTTGCCCAGATGCACCACGGCGTCGGCGCGGAAGCCGTCGGCCAACCAGGCGTGGAAGGCCAGGTAGTTGTGCGGCGGCACCAGGTCGGGATCGTGGTAGCTGGTGCCGGGGTCGATGTTGTAGCCGCGCGCCGGCTGGATGCACACCGCCGCCAGGCCCAGCCGCAGGACCGGCAGCACGAATTCGCCGCAGGACAGTTCGCCCTTGACGAAGAACGGGTCTGCCTCGGGCGGTCCCCAGCGTTTGGTGACGGCGCCCTGCACCGCCTCGGGCAGGCTGTGGAACCAGGCATAGTAGTCGGGCAAGGCAAGGCTTTCCCGCACCTGCCGCGAGGCCAGCGCCCGCCAGTCGTTGGTCGGACCGGCCTGAAGCGCCTCCACCAGGGCGTTGCCGCCGGCGGGGATGTCGCGCACGCCATAGCCGGCCGCCGCCATGGCATTGAGCACGCCCACGGTGGCGGCGGGGGTGTCGAGGCCGACACCGTTGCCGATGCGGCCGTCGCGGTTGGGGTAGTTGGCCAGCACCAGCGCCACCCGCCGCTCGGCCGGGGGCTTGCGCCGCAGCCGCGCCCAGTTGGCCGCCAGCTTGGCGGTGAAGGCGACGCGGTCGGGCACCGGCCGGTGGCGGGCGATGTCGCATTGGGTGGCCTCGTCGCGGGTCGCCGCCTTGAACGACACGGCGCGGGCCAGGATGCGGCCGTCCACTTCGGGCAGCGCCACGTTCATGGCGATGTCGCGCGGCGCCAACCCGTGCGTGCCGTCACGCCACGCACTCTCGGAGCCACTCGCCAGCACCGCCTGCAGCACCGGGCAGTCCGAGGCGGCGAAGGGGGTGTCCTCGGGCCGGCCGGGCACGGCGACGGCGAAGCCGGTGAGGTTGACGATGACGTCGGGCGGGGCCTCCGCCAGCACCGCCTCCACCACCCCGGCGCTGATGGGGTCCTTGAGGCTGTGGACGAACAGGGCGGTGGCCGCCAGGCCCTCGGCCTGGAGCGCGTCGAGCAGGGCGTCGATCGGCGCCGTATCCCCCGCCAGCACCAGGGCGCGGTAAAACACCACCGCCGCGCGGGGGCCGCTGCCGGGAAGAGCGCGGTAGATGCCGGCGGGCGGCAGGGGGCGCGGTTCGAGCCAATCCTCCTGGGAGCGCGGGCGTCCCGGGTAGATGAGCGCATGGCAATACTTCAGGAACTCCCCGGCATTCTCGATGCCGCCGAAGGCGAGATAGCGCCACAGCCGGGCGGCGGCCTCGGGCGCCACGGTCGTGTCCTGGGCCAAATCGGGGTCGGGCTTGTCGTCGCCGGGCAGGAAGGCCACCGGGATGCCCTTGCGGCGGCAGGCGCTCGCGATCTGCTCGACGCCGTAGGGCCAGTAGCCACGCCCGCCCAGCAGCCGCACCACCACCAGCCGGGCCGGCTCGATCACCTGTTCGACGGTGAGGTCCACCGACATGTGGTGGCCGAGGCGCAGCAGGTTGGCGAGGCGCAAACTCCCTCCCCCGCCGCAGGCGGGGGAGGGGTTAAGTAGAGACCACGCCGCCGCCAGACAGGCCAGCTCGCTGTCGGCCGCCGACAGCACCACCAACTCGCCCGGTGTCTGGCCGAGGTCGACAGCCTCGGAGCCGTCGGAAATGGTGCCGGGCTGGGCGGCGAGAAGGTGCATGGGCCTAACCCGACACCACAGCCTCGATGCCGGCGCGGTCGAGCCCCGACCGGCCGATCACCACCAGCCGGCTGGCGCGCGCCTCGCCCGGCTTCCATGGCCGGTCGTAGTAGCGCTCCATCCGGCTGCCCACCGCCTGCACCACGTGCCGCGCCGGCTTGCCGATCACCGCCAGGAAGCCCTTGAGACGCAGGATGTCGTGGCCGGCGATGGCCTCGAGCAGGCGGGCTTCCAGGGCGGCGGGGTCGGCGATCTCGGGCAGATGCACGGCGAAGCTCTCGAAGTCGTCGTGGTCGTGACCGTCTTCCAGATCGTGATGGCTGGGGCGCGCCTCAAGATCGTCCTCGGCCGCCGCCGAGAGGCCGAGCAGCACCACCGGCTCCACCCTGCTCATGCGGGTCGGCACCACCTTGACGCCGGGACGCAGGCGGCCCCGCACCTCGTCCAGCACGCGGGCGAAGGTGGCGGCGTCCAGCAGGTCGGCCTTGTTCAGCACCACCATGTCGGCGGCGGCGAGCTGGTCCGCGAACACCTCTTCCAGCGGATTGTCGTGGTCGGGCCGCGCCATGGCCTCGGGGGTATCGGTGAAGCGCCCGGCCGCCACCGCGGCGGCATCCACCAGCGCCACCACGCCGTCGACGGTGACGCGCGAGCGGATCTCCGGCCAGTGGAAGGCCTTGACCAGCGGCTTGGGCAGCGCCAGCCCCGAGGTCTCGATGACGATATGGTCGGGCGGGTCGGCGCGATCGAGCAGTGCCTGCATGGTGGGCAGGAACTCGTCGGCGACGGTGCAGCACAGGCAGCCGTTGGCCAGTTCGATGATGTCCTCCTCGCGGCAGCCCTGCACGCCGCAGGCGGCCAACAGCTCGCCATCGACGCCGACATCGCCGAACTCGTTGACGATCAGGGCGATGCGGCGGCCACCGGTGTTGGCCAGCAGGTGGCGCACCAGCGTGGTCTTGCCGGCGCCCAGGAAGCCGGTGATGACGGTGGTGGGAATCTTGCGGCTCATGGGGTGTCCTTCAGGGTAAGCGGCAGGCCGGCGGCGACGAACACCACCCGGCGGCACCGGGCGGCGACGCGTTGGTTGAGGCGGCCCTGGTGGTCGCGGAAGTCGCGCCCCAGGCGGGTTTCCGGCACCAGGCCGAGACCGATTTCGTTGGAGACCAGCACCACCGGCCCGGCCGGTTCGGCCAGCGCCTCGCACAGGGTGCCGACGGCATGGTCGACGTCGCGGCCGGCGTGCATCAGGTTGGACAGCCATAGCGTCAGGCAGTCTATCAGCACCGGCCGGTCGGGCTGGGCATGGCGGTCGAGCGCCGCGGCCAGGTCAAGCGGTTCCTCGATGGTGTGCCAGCCGGGGCCGCGGCGGTCGCGGTGGCGGCGGATGCGCTCGGCCATCTCGCCGTCGAGGGCTTGGCCGGTGGCAAGATAGAGCGCCGGCCGGTCCGCCAGCAGCCCCTCGGCGAAGGCCGATTTGCCCGAGCGGGCCCCGCCCAACACCAGCGTCGTCCGCGCCACCTCCACCGTCATGACCTCCATCCCCGGCCGAAAGGGTGTCCTAGCACGGCGGCGCCCGGGATTGAAAGCACCCACCCAAGGCCGGGCGGTCGGCGCGAAAGCGGCCAGTCCCTCGAACGCGCCGTGGCCGAGCCGCCGGAGGCTTCCCAAAAGAGTCGGGACAGGGCAAAGGGAGGACACCATGGCCACCGAATTCATTCAGGCCGGCAGCAACGGCGTGGCACTGGGCGGCAGCGGCGACGACGTGCTGATCGCCGAGCCGCTGACCTACACCGCGCACCTGCTGGGGCTGGCCGGCTCGGGGATCAGCGGCACCGGCACCGTGACGCTGGACGGCGATCAGGCCACCGCCGTCGCCGATATCGGCGGGCTGCAGGTGGGGCAGACCTACACCGTCGAACTGCTGGGACCGGTCGACACCACCACCGGGCTGCCGCTGCCGTCGCAGAGCGCGACGGCCAGCGAGCCGGTGCTGCTGTCGCTGACGGGAACCACCGTCGACACCAACCTGCATGTCGAGGAAGCCGGCACCCTGAGCCAGCTGCCCATTGCCGCCCCCTTCACCGTCGACGATCTGTTGCCGCTGGATCTGCGGTCGATGGCGGTGCTGGCCGGTGGCGCCCCGGTGGCCACCGGCGAATTCCACCTGGCACCGCTGACCCAAGCGGTGCCTCAGGGCGGCTTCACCCCGTCGGTCCTGGTGGGCGGCGCCAGCGACGATCGACTGATTGCCGGCAACGGAGACGCCATGATGGTGGGCGGACTCGGCAACGACGTGCTGTCCGGCGGACGCGGCACCGACCTGATGACCGGCGGAGCCGGCGCCGACCTGTTCGTCCTGTCGCCGGGTCACGATGCCTTGGCCGACTTCAATCCCGCCGAAGGCGACCGCCTGGCCCTGCCCGGCGGCCTCGACCCGCAAGCCTTCGCCGCCACCGCCCACGACACGGCCAACGGCGTCGTGCTCACCCTGCCGGGCGGCAGCGACGTCACCCTGGTCGGTCACCACGACGCCGCAGCCGCGGCGGGGTGGTTTGGTCTCTAAGCCGGCTCCCTCTTCCCGCGGGAAGAGGGAGCGCGAGCCCGGCTTCAGCCCTTGCTGGGCACCATCAGGGTGGCCTCGCCGTCCATCACGATCTTGCCGGCCACCGAGCAGGTGGTGCGGAAGGCGGCGAACTTCTTTTCCGGCACCAGGGCGGTCAGTTCCACCTTGGCGGTGACGGTGTCGCCGATACGCACCGGCGCCTTGAACTTCAGCATCTGCGAGACGTAGATGCAGCCCGGCCCGGGCAGCTTGGTGCCGAACACGGTGGAGATGAACGCCGCCGACAGCATGCCATGGGCGATGCGGCCCTTGAACAGGGTGTCCTTGGCGAACTCCTCGTTGATGTGAACCGGATTGAAATCGCCCGAAATGCCGGCGAAGGCGACGATGTCCGCCTCGGTGACGGTCTTGCCGAAGATGGCGGTCTGGCCCACGGCCAGGTCCTCGAAATACATCCCGTTCAGCGTCTCGCCGCTCATCACTATGTCTCCATGGATCGAATGCTGCACTGCGGCGGAGTATAGGCCGCAACTGCGAAGGCCTCAACCACGGACATCGCCATCCGGCGGCGGCCAAGGCCCTGAGGCCCCGCCCGGCGAGGGGCAAACCGGCGAGCCGCAAGCGGCCCGCCGGTTAAGCAACCCTACCGCACCGCAGCGAAGTCGCGCAGCACGCCGACTTCGAGCTGGGTCTCGCGCAGGCGATGGTCGACCGCGTCACGGATGGACACCATGCCCACCAGCTCCTCGCCGTCCACCACCGGCAGGTGGCGGATGTGGCGGTCGTTCATGATTTCCATCACCCGCTTGACCGAGTCCGACAAATCGCAGGTCAGCACCGGCGAGGACATGATGTTGCGCACCGGCATCTCCAGTGCGCCCTTGCCGAACTGGACGACGGCGATGACGACGTCACGCTCGGAGACGATGCCGACGATGCGGCCCTTGGCGTCGCAGACCACGGTGGCGCCCACCCTCTTGCCGGCGAGCAGGGCGGCCGCGTCGGCCATGGTGTGCTCGGGCCGGATGGTGTAGAGGTGGCGCCCTTTGTGTTTGAGGATGGCTTCAACCGACATATTGGATTTACCCCTTGTTATTTGAATTCCAATGTCGGTTCCATCTTTGCCATAACTTTCAGGGTAAAGCCACGCCCGAAGCGGCCAATTCGCCTTCCAGTGTCGCACGCAGCCGCTTCAGTCCCTCGGCGTCGCGGGCCTCGCAGCGGGCCACCAGCACCGCCTGGGTGTTGGAGGCGCGCAGCAGCCACCAGCCGTCGGCGGTGTCGACCCGCACGCCGTCGATGGCATTGAAGCGCGCGCCCGCCGCCTTCAAACGGTCACGCACCTCGTCCACCACCTGGACCTTGCGCTCCTCGGCGCACTCGAAGCGCATCTCGGGGGTGTTGACCATGTGCGGCAGGCGGTCGCGGCGGTGGGCCAGCGTCTCGCGGTCCCAGCGCGCCACGATGCCGAGCAGCCGCACCGCGGCGTAAAGCGCGTCGTCGAAACCGTAATAGCGGTCGGCGAAGAAGATGTGGCCGCTCATCTCGCCGGCCAGCGGCGCCTTGATCTCGGCCATCTGGGTCTTGATCAGCGAATGCCCGGTGCGGCCCATCACCGGTTTGCCGCCCATGCGCGCCACCTCGTCGAAGAACACCGACGAGGCCTTGACGTCGGCGATGATGGTGGCGCCGGGCCGCGTCTTCAGCAGGTCCTCGGCCAGAATCACCAGGATCTGATCACCCCACAGGATGCGGCCCTCGCCGTCCACCACGCCGATGCGGTCGCCGTCGCCATCGAAGGCGACACCGAGATCGGCGCCGCCGGCCAGCACCGCATCCTGCAGCGCCACCAGGTTGTGCGGCTCGGTAGGGTCGGGGTGGTGGTTGGGGAAGCGGCCGTCGATCTCGCCGAACAGCACGGTGTGGTTGCCCGGCAGGCGCCTGGCCAGCGCGGTCAGCACCTCGCCGGTGGCGCCGTTGCCGGCGTCCCACACCACGGTGAGACCGCGGCTGCCGTCGTAATCCTGGATCAGGCGATCGAGGTACTCGGCGGCCATGGGATCGTCCACCACCTGGCCCTGGCCGGTGGCGAACTCGCCCGCCGCGGCGATGCGCCCCAGGTCCTTGATGTCGCCGCCGAAGAACGGCCGGTTGCCCAGCACCATCTTGAAGCCGTTGTGGTTGGGCGGATTGTGCGAACCGGTGATCATGATGCCGCCGTCGGCGTCGCGCACCTTGGCGCCGAAATACAGCATGGGCGTCGGACCGCGCCCCACCCGCCGCACCTGGCAGCCGGAGGCCATCAATCCCTCGGTGACCGCCGCCGCCATTTCGGGCGAGGAGACGCGGCCGTCCCAGCCGACGCACACCACGCTGCCGCCGGCCTTGCGCACCCGGGTGCCGAAGGCCTTGCCGATGTGGAAGGCGTCGGCCGCCGAGAGGGTCTCGCCGACGATGCCGCGAATGTCGTATTCGCGCAGGATGGTGGGGTGGAAATCGTGGGTCATGCGGTCTGGTCCTCGCTGGCTTCCTCGGACTGCCGCTCCTCGCGGCCGTGCCAAATACGCAAGATGCGGATGGTGTCGGGCGAGACGATGTAGACGATCACATAATCATCGACGGGGCGCTCGCGGGTGCCCGGAAGAGCCCCGGTGCGGAAGCGAAGGGGAAGGTCGCAAAGACTCTCGCCAGCCTCGTAGAGACGACCCGCAATGGCCCGGGCGGCATGGGGATTTTTGGGCTTGACGAATTTGACCAGACGAGCCAGATCGACCCGCGCCTCATCAGACCAAACGACCTTCACGACAACCGTCTGGCCCTTGGCGGAGGCAGCTCGTTTTCCGTTCCCCAGGAGTCGATCCAGGCCTTGATCTCCTCCCCGGGGATGCCCCATCCCGCATCCATGGACTGGCGCGCCTTCTCGACCCCCAGCCGCCGACGCTCCTCCAGCGGAAGACTCTCGTCGTACATGGGGTCGTACTCTTCCTCGGTCGGCGGTTTCCGCTTCAGCATGACCTCTCTTCCTGCCGTCTCGCATCGGTACCTCCCATGATCTGGGGGGATGATGCCAGCGTGAACGCCTCCGGCCCGTCGAGATAAGTGCCCGAAATTTTCACTTTTATCGACGAAGGCTCTATCCTAGCACACTCTCAGGTGATGACCGAGGGCTCGATTCGCCCGGTGCGCCTCTCGATGTCGGCGACGCTCCGGGCGATCCTGATCAGATCGGACAGGGCGTCCTGCGGGTCAAGGTCCTGCCTCGCCGGGTCGGGCTCGAAGCGTTCGATATAGACCCGGAGCGTCGCCCCCTCGGTGCCGGTACCCGACAGGCGGTAGACGATGCGGGAGCCGTCGGCGAAGACGATGCGCACCCCCTGCCTGGTGCTGACCGAGCCGTCCACCGGATCGGCGTAGGCAAAGTCGTCGTGCAGCGCCACCTGGAACCCGCCCAACGAGGTGCCCGCCAGCTTGAGCCCGCGCAGATGGTCCATCAGGCCGTTGGCGGCGGCCGAGTCGATGCCCTCGTAGTCGTGGCGGGAATAGACGTTGCGGCCGAACCTGGCCCAATGGGCGCGCACGATGTCGGCCACCGGCTCGCGGCGGACGGCCAGCACGTTCAGCCACATCAGCACCGCCCACAGCCCGTCCTTCTCGCGCACATGGTCCGAGCCGGTGCCGAAGCTCTCCTCGCCGCACAGGGTGGCGAGGCCCGCGTCGAGCAGGGTGCCGAAGAACTTCCAGCCGGTCGGCGTCTCGTAGCATGGGATGCCCAACGCCGCCGCCACCCGGTCGGGGGCCTGGCTGGTGGGCATGGAGCGGGCGATGCCCGTCAGGCCCTTGGCGTAGCCCGGACACAGGGTGGCGTTGGCCGCCAGCACCGCCAGCGAATCGGAGGGCGTGACATAGAACCCCTTGCCCAACACCATGTTGCGGTCGCCGTCGCCGTCGGAGGCGGCGCCGAAGTCGGGGGCGCCGGGGCCGTTGAGCGCCTCCACCAGGTCGTGGGCGTGCACCAGGTTGGGATCGGGGTGGCCGCCGCCGAAATCCTCCAGCGGCACGCCGTTCATCACCGTGCCGGCGGGCGCCTGCAGCAGCCCCTCCAGGATGGCGGTGGCGTAGGGGCCGGTGACGGCGTGCATGGCGTCGAATTTCATGCGGAAACCACCGGCGAACGCGGCCCGGATGGCATCGAAGTCGAACAGCGACTGCATCAAGAGGGCGTAGTCGGCGACGGGGTCGAACACCTCCACCGCCATGCCGGCCAGGGTGCGGCTGCCCAGGCTGTCGAGATCGACGTCGGGCGCCTCGGCAATGCGGTACTCGCGGATGGTGGTGCTGCGGGCGTGGATCGCCTCGGTGACGCCCTCGGGCGCCGGGCCGCCGGCGGGAATGTTGTACTTGATGCCGAAGTCTTCCGATGGCCCGCCGGGATTGTGGCTGGCCGACAGGATGATGCCGCCGAAGGTCCGGTACTTGCGGATGACGCAGGAGGCGGCCGGCGTCGACAGGATGCCGCCCCGGCCGACCATCACGCGCGCGAAGCCGTTGCCGGCGGCCAGCCTGAGGATGGTCTGGATGGCGACGCGGTTGTAGAAGCGCCCGTCGCCGCCCACCACCAGCGTCTTGCCGGCGACATCGCCGATGCTGTCGAAGATGGCCTGGACGAAATTCTCCAGGTAGTGCGGCTGCTGGAAGGCCTCGACCTTCTTGCGCAGGCCCGAGGTTCCCGGCTTCTGGCCCTCGAACGGCGTGGTGGCGACGGTGCGGATGGTCATGGCGCGCTCCTCGGGGATCTCGCCTGAGTTGATGGCCCAGCCACCCGCCCTTGTCAACGTCACGCCGTCATGGCATCCGGAAGGCCTGAACCTTGCCATCCATCATCAGCGGCACCAGCACGATACCCTTGTCGGGGATGATGCCGATGTCGGCCGAGCCTTGCGGGAAGTCCATCAGCTTGGTCGGCCGGCCCCGGCGATCGACCTGGAACAGCTTGCCGGCGACCCAGTCCGACACCAGCCAGCCGCCCTTGCCGTCGGACTCCAGCCCATCGAGATTGCCGAACGGCTGGGTGAGGTCGCGGATCATCTTGTCGGCGAAGGTCACCGCCTTGAGGTTGCCCGGCGACTTGGTGGCGAATCCCTCGCCGGTCATCGGACCCCAGGACGCCACCACCAGCCGGGTGGATTCCGCCTTGAGGCCGTTGGGATTCTGCAGCTGCGGGTCCACCAGCCAACTCTCGAATTTGCCGCCGGACAGCCGCCAGATGGTGTTGGTCAGCATGTCGGAGACGTAGACGGCACCCTTGTCGTCGACGGTGACGTCGTTGAGGAACCTGGCGCCGGCCGCCGGGTAGGCCCTGGTGATCTTGCCGGTGTTGCTGTCGATCTCCACCAACCGGTCGATGTCGGAGACGTAAAGCCGCCCCTTGAACACCGCCATGCCCTTGGGGCCGTCGAGCCCCACCGCCCACTTCCCGGCCAGCAGCTTGCCCTCGGGCGACAGCTTGGAGATATAGCCGTTGCCGTCCTTGTCGGGCGGGCCGCCATTGACGTTGGAGACGTACAGCACCTTCTTCGCCGGGTCCCACAGCACCGATTCGGGGTTGGCGAAGCCCGAGGCCTCCCACAACGGCTCGGCGGCGGCGGCCGGCACGGCGGCCAGCAAAAGGACGGCAAGCAGTCGCTTCATGGCAAATCCCCCGAAAGCGGGCGTCCCGCCCGCTACCTCGCCTGCTCCATCATCTTCATGATCTCGCCGCGCTCGGGCGAGTCGGCGGGAAGCTGGGCGAGCAGGCGGGTCCACATCTCGCGCGCCTTGACCTTGTTGCCGATCTTTGCCGTCCAGCGCCAGGATTTCCCGCATCAGCACCACGATCTCGGGCGTCAGGGCGTCGGTCTGGTCGAGCAGCAGGGCGGCGTATTCCAGGCGGGGCTGAACCTCCCTGGGCAGCAGCGCCACCGCCTTCTTGAAGGCTTCGGCCGCCTTCCCGGTGTCGCCCAGCACGCGCCAGCTGCGGCCCAGCATGGCCCAGCCCTTGCCGTCGCCCGGGTTCTTCTCCAGGCGGTCCGACAACTGCGTGACCATGGCCCGGATCTGGGCGGCCTGGCCTTGCGCCTGATCGATCTGGCCGGCACGGCCGGCATAGGGCTGATCGGGCAGGTCGGGCGCGCCCAGCACCACGTAGAAGCCGAAGGCAACCAGCGGCACGGCCAGCGCAATGGCGATCGCCGCCCCCCGACCGCTCCCGGTCGGCGCCTTGCCCTGGCCCTTCTCGCCATCGGCGGCGGCGAGCATACGGCGGCTGACCTCGGTACGGGCCGCCTCGGCCTGGTCGGGGGTGAGCAGGCCGCGCTCGACGTCGCGACCGATCTCGGTCAACTGGTCCTTGTAGACCGCGAGGTCGTAGTCGACGCGGGCGGCGGCGACCGCGGCCGTCGGCCGCAGCAGCGGCAGCAGCAGGAAGGCCAGTGCCGTGGCTACCATCAGGGCGAAGACCAGCCAGATCATACGCCGGTGTCCTTCATCAGTTTTTCCAGGCGCCGCTTTTCCTCGGCCGACAGGGGCGCCGGCTGCTGGGGCTGCGCGCGGCGGCGGCGGTAGAACGCCAGCACCGCCGCCAGACCGCCGGCAAACACCAGGAAGGGCCCCAGCCACAGCACCAGGGTGGTGGCCTTGAACGGCGGATTGAGCAGCACGTAGTCGCCGTAGCGGTCGACGACGAATTTGAGCACCTGCTCATTGGAGTCGCCGGACATGATGCGCTCGCGCACGATGATGCGCAGGTCCTTGGCCAGATCGGCGTCCGAATCATCGATGGACTGGTTCTGGCATACCAGGCAGCGCAGATCCTTGCCGATGTCGCGGGCGCGATGCTCCTGGGCCGGGTCCTTCAGCATCTCCTCGGGGGTGACGGCGACGGCGGGCAGCGCCAGCAGCAGCGCGAAAAGGACGGCCGGCAGCCTCATTTCTCCAGCCCCTTGACGATGGGCAGCAGCACCCTCTCCCAGTTCTCCGGGGTGATGGGGCCGACATGCTTGTAGCGGATGACGCCGGCCCTATCGACGATGAAGGTCTCGGGGGCGCCGGTGACGCCGAAATCGACGGCGGCGCGGCCGGGGGCCGGGTCGGCACCGACGCGCTGGTAGGGGTCGCCGTGCTTCTTCAGCCACTCGGCCCCCAGCTTGGGATCGTCGCGCCAGTCGATGCCGTGGATGGTGACGCCGCGGCCCTTCAACTGCATCAGCATCGGGTGTTCCTGGACGCAGGAGATGCACCACGAGCCGTAGATGTTGACCAGCGACACCTGCCCCTTGAGGTTGGCGGTGGCCAGCCCCGAGCTTTCGCCGCGTCCCGGCAGCGGCGGCAGGCTCATCTCGGGCACCGGGCGGTCGATCAGCACCGAGGGGATGTCGCGCGGGTTCAGCGTCAGGCCCTTGAGGAAGAACAGGGCCAGCACCGCGAACACGGCCACCGGCAGCAGGGTGATGACGCGGCGCATGGGCTTCTCCTACGCCTTGGCGGCGGCAGCGGCGCGGGCGCGCGCCGGCGCCCCCACCCGGTGGCGGCGGTCGCTCAAACTGGCCAGCCCGCCCAGCACCATCAAGCCGGCGCCCGCCCACAGCCAGGGGATGCACGGATTGAAGTAGAGCCGCGTCACCCAGCCGCCCTTGGCGTCGGCGTCGCCCAGCGCGATGTAGAGGTCGCCGGCGATGGTCGAGTGGATGGCGGCGGTGGTGGTGGGGCGCGGCGGTTGGCGGTACATGCGCTTCTCGGGATACATCACCGCATAGGGTTTGCCGCCGCGGGTCACCGCCATGGTGCCGCGGGTGGCGGTGTAGTTGGGGCCGGGGACCTCCTCCACCTTTTGCAGGGTCATGGAGTAGCCGGCCACGGCGATGGTCTCGCCGATGTGCTGGGTCTGGATGCTTTCCGATATCCAGGCCGAAGACGCCGTCATGCCGGCGATGAACAGCCCCAGCCCGCAATGGGCCAGCGTCATGCCGAAGGCGCTGCGCGGCAGGCCGGCGAGGCGGTTCCACGACTCGCCGATGGAGCCCCGGAACAAGCGGATGCGCTCGGCCAGGTCGGACAGGGTGCCGACGATCAGCCAGGCGGCCAGGGCCAGTCCGAGCGCCGCCCACCACGGCGAGGCCGAGCCGCCGCCCAGAACCCACACCGACGCCGCCACCAGCACGGCGGTGGCGGCGGCGAATTTCAGCCGCCCCAGCAGCCCGGCGAGATCGCCGCGCTTCCACGACAGCATCGGCCCGCCGGCCATGGCCAGCACCATGGGCACCATCAGCGGCAGGAACACCGAATTGAAGAACGGCGGCCCCACCGAGACCTTGCCGAGATTGAGCGCGTCGGCGAACAGCGGATACAGGGTTCCCAGCAGCACGGTGGCGGCACCGGTGGCCATCAGCACGTTGTTGAGCAGCAGCGAGCCCTCACGCGACAGGGGCGCGAACAGCCCGCCCACCTTCAGGCTGGGGGCGCGCGCGGCATAGAGGGTGAACGACCCGCCCACCGCCAGCACCAGCAGGGCCAGGATGAAGACGCCGCGCTCGGGGTCGGTGGCGAAGGCGTGCACGCTGGTCAGCACGCCCGAACGCACCAGGAAGGTTCCCAGCAGCGAGAAGCCGAAGGCGACGATGGCCAGCAGGATGGTCCAGCTTTTCAGCGAATCGCGCTTCTCGACCACCACGGCGGAGTGCAGCAGGGCGGTACCGGCCAGCCACGGCATGAACGAGGCGTTCTCCACCGGGTCCCAGTACCACCAGCCGCCCCAGCCCAGGGTGTAGTAGGCCCACCACGAGCCCAGGGCGATGCCGCAGGTGAGGAACACCCAGGCGGCCAGCGTCCACGGCCGCACCCAGCGCGCCCAGGCGGCGTCGACGCGGCCCTCGATCAAGGCCGCGATGGCGAACGAGAAGGCCATGGAGAAGCCGACATAGCCGAGATAGAGGAAGGGCGGGTGAAAGGCCAGCCCGGGATCCTGCAGCATGGGGTTGAGCCCGTTGCCGTTGAGCGGCGGCGGATCGAGGCGCTGGAACGGGTTCGAGGTCAGCAGGATGAACAGCAGGAAGCCCACCGTGATCATCGCCTGCACCGCCAGGGCGCGCGCCTTCAGGCTGGGGGGCAGGTTGCGGCCGAACAGGGTCACCGCCAGCCCGAAAATGGCCAGGATGGTGATCCACAGCAGCAGCGAGCCCTCGTGGTTGCCCCACACCCCCGACACCTTGTAGAGCAGCGGCTTGTCGGTGTGGGAGTTCTGCGCCACGTTCATCACCGAGAAGTCGCTGGTGACATAGGCCCAGGTCAGCGTCGCGAAGGCGACGCCGACGAACAGCATCTGCGCCGCCGAGGCCGGCCCGGCCACCGCCATCCAGCGGGCGTTGCCGCGGCTGGCGCCGAGCAGCGGAACCATCGCCTGCACCATGGCCACGGCCAGGGCCAGGACGAGGGCGAAGTGCCCGATCTCGGCGATCATTTCGCGGCCTTCGCCGCGGCGGCGGCCTTGTCGGGGTCGTGGCCCTGCCAGTCCCCCTGCTTCTTCAGCGCGTCGGCCACGTCCTTGGGCATGTATTTCTCGTCGTGCTTGGCCAGCACCTCGGTGGCGTGGAAGATGCCGTCGGCCTCGAAGCGGCCCTCGGCGACCACCCCCTGTCCCTCGCGGAACAGGTCGGGCAGGATGCCGGTATAGGTGGCCGGCACCGCGGTGACGTTGTCCTGCACCCGGAAGGCGATGGTCTTGCCGTCGCGGGCGACGCTGCCCAGTTCCACCAGCCCGCCGAGGCGCATGCGGCGGCCGGCCTTCTGGTCGCAGCCCTCGTCCTTGGCGGCGAGATTGGCCGGGGTGCAGAAATAGACCATGGTGCCGCGCACGGCATAGAGCACCAGCCCGGTGGCCAGCCCCAGGCAGGCCATGCCGAGCAGGACGAAATAGAGACGACGCTGTTTGCGGGTCAAACCTTGGCCTCCCGGTTGCGGCGGCGGTCCTGGCGGAGCTGCTGCAGGATGGCCAGTTCGGCCTCGGCCGTCCTGGCGCCGCGCACCGACACCAGCAGCAGGGCCAGCATCACCACGGCGCCGATGCCGTAGGCCGGCCAGACGTACCCACCGTAGCCGCCCATGGTAAGGAAATGCTGCAAAGCATCCATGACGTTGGTCACTCCGAGTCGCCGGCCGCGTGCACCTGGGCCATGCGGATGGTGAAGATCTTGGCGTTGGCGATTTCGGCGCGCGCCCTCAGGATGAGCACCGAGACCCAATAGGCCTTGAACCCCACCGCCATCAGCAGCAGCGGGATCAGCATGGCGGTATCGATGGCCGGCCCGCCCATCTTCACCACGCTGGCCGGCTGGTGCAGCGTGTTCCACCAGTCCACCGACCATTTGATGACGGGAACGTTGACGGCCCCCACCAGGGCGAGAATGGCGGCCGCCTTGGCCCCCCGCTCGGGGTTGTCGAAGGCGTTCACCAGCGCCATGTAGCCGAGGTACAGGAACAGCAGGATCAGCATGCTGGTCAACCGTGCGTCCCACACCCACCAGGCGCCCCACATGGGTTTGCCCCACAGCGATCCGGTCACCAGGCACAGGAAGGTGAAGGCGGCGCCGGTGGGCGCGGTGGCCTTGGCCAGCAGGTCCGCCAGCGGATGCTTCCAGATCAGGGCCATGGCGCTGAACACCGCCATGGCGGTGTAGCAGAACATGCCCATCCAGGCCGAGGGCACATGGATGTACATGATGCGGACGCTGTCGCCCTGCTGGTAATCGGCGGGCGAAGCGATCAGCCCGAACCATAGGCCGGCGCCCAGGCAGAGGGCGGCGACGGCGGCCGACCACGGCAGGAGGATGGCGGACAGGCGCAGGAAGCGGGCGGGATTGGCGAAGCGGTGCATGGGCGTACTTCTTAGCGATGTTCCGCGAGCAATTCCAGCGGAGTCCTATACCGGCACCGCCGGAACGTGAAGTGCGCAGCCGGGCCGTTACACCCCGTTACCGAGTTTGCCCCGGCCGGACACATCAGCGTTACGATACTCGCTTACAAAGGCAGCATAGAGTCACCAACCGGAGCACCCCCATGTACACAGCCCGCCTTCTTACCGCCGCCGCCCTCAGCCTCACCCTGGCCGGTGCCGCCCTGGCCCAGACGGCGCAACCGCCGGCCCCCCAGTCCCAGGTTCAAACCGCTCCCGGCATGCCCGATCGCGCCGCCCTGTGCAAGGAACGCGACGCTCATTTCGCCGGCAAGCTCGCCTATGTCGAGGCCAAGTTGGGTCTGACCGAGGCGCAGAAGGCCGGCTTCAAGAAACTGGCCGACACCATCGCCGCCGCCCGCGAGCCCATGCGCAAGCTGTGCCTCGACCAGGCGGCACAGGCCGAACCCACCGCCCTGCCGGGCCGGCTGGAGCGGATGCAGAAGTCGCTGGAAGCCCGCACCGAGAGCATGCGCAAGATGGTTCCGGCGGTCACCCAGTTCTACGGCACCCTGACCCCCGAACAGCAGAAGATCGCCGACGACCTGATGAGCCACCGCGGCGGCTACGGCATGATGGGCCATGGCCACATGGGCCACGGCATGATGGGTGGCCACATGGGTGGGGGCATGATGGGTGGCCAGATGGGCGGCGGCATGGGGGGCATGATGGGGCGCTGAGGCGCCCGCCCCTCGCCGGATATCCGGCAAGAGCCCAGCAAAAAGGGGTCGGCGCCGAAGGCGGCCGACCCCTGAGGGAATTCGCCCCTACCTCCGGCGCGGCATCAGCGCGGTGTAGTCGAAGTCGAGCACCACCGAGGGCTCGTAGTCCTTGCCCTCCTTGAAGGGGAAGCCGGCGGCGGGCTGGTTCTTCAATGCCACCAGCCGCAGGCGCAGGGCGCCCACGTCGCTGCGGCCGGGCAGCTCGATCTTCTCCAGCACCTCCGACCAGGCATAGATGGTGTCGCCGGCGAAGGTGGGGCTGGTGTGGCGGCCGCCGTTGACCGCCACCAGCTTGAAGGCATTGGCGAGGCCGTTGAACGACAGCGCCCGGGCGATGCTGATGATGTGGCCGCCGTAGATCAGGCGGCGGCCGAAGCGGCCCTGGCCCTCGGTGTGCTGGTTGAAATGCACCTTGGCGGTGTTCTGCCACAGGCGCGTCGCCATCATGTGCTCGGCTTCCTCGATGGTCATGCCGTCCACATGGTCGATCCTCTCGCCCGCCGCATAGTCGTCCCACAGATGCGGGCTGCCGGCCAGGGTGGTGTCGTAGTGGGCCAGCGTCAGCCCGGCCGGCACCACCAGATCGGCGGCGGCCACGGCGGGCGGCAACTCGGGGACCCTCTCCTCGGCGATGACGGCGGCCGCGTCGCGCTTCCTCACCATCACCCAGCGGACATAGTCCACCACCATCCCGCCCCGCTGGTTGGTGCCGGTCGAGCGGACATAGACCACGCCGGTCTGCTTGTTGGAGTTCTCCTTGAGGCCGATCACCGTGGAGACCGTCGACAGGGTGTCACCCGGCTCCACGGGCGCGCCGAAGCGCCCCGAGGCGTAGCCGAGATTGGCCACCGCGTTGAGGCTGATGTCGGGCACCGTCTTGCCGAACACCACATGGAAGGCCAGCAGGTCGTCCACCGGGGCGCGGGCCAGGCCAACCTGCCGGGCGAACTCGTCGGACGAGGCGAAGGCGAAGCGGCTGCCGTACAGCGCGGTGTAGAGCGCCACATCGCCCGAGGTCACCGTGCGCGGCGTGGCATGGCGGATTTCCTGGCCGAGGCGGAAGTCCTCGAAGAAGTTGCCGGAATTGGTCTTGGTCATGTCACCTCCCCTGTATCGTCACCCCCGCGCAGGCGGGGGTCCACGGTACCGCCCGCGAATCGGGGCCGGCGTGGATTCCCGCCTTCGCGGGAATGACGCTTGAATTAGCCCGCGATCTGTTCGGCCAAGGCCACGATCCGCCGCGCGTTCTCGACGTGCAGGTTCTCCACCAGGCGGCCGTCCACCACCACCACGCCCTTGCCGGCGGCGCTGGCCTCGGCGTGGGCGGCGATGATCTTGCGCGACCAGGCGATCTCGGCCTCGGAGGGGGCGAACACCCGGTTGGCGGCCTCGATGGTCTTGGGGTGAATCAGGGTCTTGCCGTCGAAGCCGAACTCCAGCCCCTGGCGGCAGGCGACCTCGAAGCCCTCGTCGTCGTTGAGGTCGAGATAGACGCCGTCGACGATGGCCAGCCCATAGGCCCTGGCCGCCAGCAGGCACAAGGACAGCGCCGTCACCATGGGCTGGCGGTCGCGGGTGTGCAGGCAGTGCAGGTCCTTGGCGAGGTCGGAGGTTCCCATCACGAAGCCGCCCAGGCGCGGGCTGGCACCGGCGATCTCCTCGGCCCGGAGGATACCGCGCGGCGTCTCCATCATGCACCAGATCGCCATCCCCGAGGGCGCACCCGCAGCCGCCATGATGGCCTCGACCTGGCGCACCGTGTCGGCGCTCTCGACCTTGGGGATCAGGATGGCGTCGGCGCCGCAGGTGGCGGCGGCGGCCACGTCGGCCTGGCCCCACGGCGAGGCCAGCGAATTGACCCGCACCAGCAGCTCGCGCCGGCCATAACCGCCGGCCTGGACGGCCCCGACCACCTGGCGGCGGGCATCATCCTTGGCGTCGGGGGCGACGGCATCCTCCAGGTCGAGGATCAGGCCGTCGGCGGCCAGCGTGCGGGCCTTCTCCAGGGCGCGCGGGTTCGAGCCCGGCATGTAGAGGACGCTGCGGCGCGGACGCGAAATGGTGGCCATGACGGGAGGCTCCCTGTTTGTGCAGATGCGAAGGAGGCGGAGCCTACCCTCAACCGGGTTGCGGCGCAACATTGCGTCGTCTATACCGGCGAGGACATGAACATTCTTTCGCTCTCCTCTGCTGTCGCCTTTGGCCACGTCGGCAACTCGGCGGTGGTGCCCCCCTTGCAGCGGCTGGGCTTCGAGGTCTGGCCGGTGGATACGGTGCAGTTCTCCAACCATCCCGGCTACGGCCGCTTCCAGGGCGCGGTGCTGCCGGCCGCCCAGGTGATGGCGGTGGTGCAGGGGCTGGCCGGGCTGGGGGTTCTGGCCCAGTGCGACGGGCTGCTCACCGGCTATCTCGGCGACCCCGGCAGCGGCGAGGCGGCGCTGATGGCGCGGGCCGCAATGACGCCGGGCGGCCTCTGGCTGTGCGACCCGGTGATGGGCGACGACGGTACCGGCCTCTATGTCCGCCCCGGTATTCCCGACTTCATGCGCGACCGCGCGGTGCCGGGCTGCGACGTGCTGACTCCCAACCGTTTCGAACTGGAACTGCTGGCCGGCGTGCCGGTGGGCACCCTGTCGGAAGCGGCGGCGGCGGCCCGGCTGCTGCTGGCGCGCGGACCCCGCGCGGTGTTCGTCACCAGCCTGGGCGACGGCACCGTCTGCCTGGCGGTGACGGCGGCGGGAGCGTGGACGGTGGCGACGCCGAAGCTGCCCTTCCCCGATCCGGTCAATGGTGCCGGCGACCTGCTGGCGGCGCTGCTGCTGGCGCGGCTGCTGGAGGGCAGCGCGGCGGCGGCGGCGTTGTCCGGCGCGGTGTCGTCACTGTTCGCCGTGCTGCGGCGAACGCTGGAACTGGGGCGGCGGGAACTGGCGCTGGTGGCGGCCCTGGACGGGATGATGCGGCCTGAGCGGGTTTTCGAGGCGACCGCCTTGGTGTAACCTCATCGAAATGCACCCGGTGCCCCCCTTCCTCGTCGGCATGATCATCGGCTTTTCGCTGGCCGCGCCCATCGGCCCGGTGGGCATTCTGTGCATCCGCCGTGCCCTGGCCGACGGGCGCACCGCCGCCTTCGTCGCCGGACTGGGGGCGGCGCTGGCCGACGCGGCGTTCGGCTCGGTGGTGGCGCTGGGACTTGGCGCGGTGACCGGCTTCCTCGACGATCATGCCGACATGATCCGCGCGGCGGGCGGACTGTTCATGGGGTGGCTCGGCGTCCACGCCTGGCGCACCGCCGCCGTCACCATCGAGGCCGTGCCCGGCAAGGGACCGGGCCTGTGGCGCGACTTCGCCGCGACCTTCGTCGTCACCATCACCAATCCGGGCACCATCCTGGGCATCATCGGCATCGCCGCCGCCTTCGGGCCGGTGGTGCGGACGGCCGATGCGGGCGGGGCCGCCGTCCTGGTGGCCGGCATCTTCGCCGGCTCGGGGCTGTGGTGGCTGGTGCTGTCGGCGGCGGCCTCGGCGGCACGCGCCCGTTTGACGCCCGAGCGCATGCGGCTGTTCAACCACGGCTCCGGCGCCCTGCTGTTGGCCTTCGGCGCGGCGGCGCTGGCGAGTTTGCTGTTTTAAGCTCAATAACGTTCACTTAACATGATGGTGGCACTCTCTTCGGCGAACGGCCAACAAACTACGAATCTGAGGGTTGGACGTTCGAGTCGTTCCGGGCGCGCCATTTTCTCCTTGGGAAACCAAAGACTTCCGAAGCCCCGCCAGTGTGCGGGGCTTCGTCGTTTCGGGCCGATGGGCGATTTACCGGTCCGGCGCCACCGCTGCCGCGGCGGCCGCCGGCGATTCCGCGCAACGAAAAACGCCTCCGGGGTCACCCCCGGAGGCGGTCTCGACCGTTCAGGCGCTGAAGTCTCAGCCGACGATTTCGCACTCGGAGAAGAAGAAGGCGACTTCCTTGGCGGCGTTCTCGGCCGAATCGGACCCGTGCACCGAATTGGCTTCCACCGATTCGGCGAAGTCGGCGCGAATGGTGCCGGCGGCGGCGTTGGCCGGGTTGGTGGCGCCCATGATCTCGCGGTTGCGCGCCACGGCATTGTCGCCTTCCAGCGCCTGAACCACCACCGGGCCCGAGGTCATGAAGGCGACGAGGTCGTTGAAGAACGAGCGCTCGGCGTGGACGCCGTAGAACTTCTCGGCCTGCTCCTTGGTCAGGCGGAGGCGCTTCTGCGCGACGATGCGCAGGCCGGCCTCTTCAAAGCGGGCATTGATCTTGCCGGTCAGGTTGCGCCGCGTGGCGTCCGGCTTGATGATCGAAAGGGTGCGTTCGGTAGCCATTCGTGAAATTCCTTTCGGCGGTTGCTGGCGCCACGTCGGCCAATCCAGGCGCGCGGGCGCGTCCCTCCGGCCGCCGGGGCACGGGGGACGGCGGGTTATACTCTCATCCCATTTCTTGGGCAAGGGCGTGGGGTGTTGACATCTCACCACAGATCAGTTTATCCAAACCTGCCAGAGCGGCGGCAGCGACCATAGTCGCTGAAGGCAGGTCTGGATTCGCCGGATGCCCCTGGTGAACAGGGATGTCAGCGCCCTGGCGTAGTTGCGTGGCCGCTGGAGGG
>JACPDP010000006.1 GCA_016183945.1 Magnetospirillum sp. | reverse complement strand
GAGCCCCTTGAGGTGTTGCCGCTCGTCTTCCGTCAGCCGGACGATGTATCTCTTCTCCGACATAATCCCCTCCATCACGATCGCCTCGCGACAGAGCGAATCATTAAAACATTTCGAATTAGTTGACGCAGGCTACTAGTACCAGTCCACCACCTCGGCGATGCGTGCCCCGGCCGCCTCGTCGAGCACCATGGTGCTGGGGTTGATCCAGGTCACCCAGCCGCGCTTTTCCAGCCGATGCAGCACGCGCGAACAGGATTCCGGAGTGATGGCCGCCACCTCGGCCATATCGCTGCGCCGCACGGAAATGTGCACCACCGCCGGGAAGATCTTGGGGTGCTCTGCTAAGGAAAACAGGAAGAACAACACGCGATCTTCCGCCTTCAGCTTGGACAGCCCCAGCAGTGCGCTCTCCAGCCGCTGGCTTTCGGCGTAGGCGACGCTGAGAATATGGGAATGGGCGTCACCGGGATGCAGCGCCGACCATTCGGTGGCCGGCATGTACCACATGGACCCGACCGTCAGCATCCAGCCTTCCCAGCGATGCAGCCCGGTGATGAAGGCGTCGGACCAGCCGACGATCTCGCCGGGCCGCACCACCCGAACGATGGAACGCTCGCCGTCGGGATGATAGCGTCGCAGTGCCAGCAGGCCCTCGCGCATGCGGTAAAGCCCGCGGCAGCCGCTGTCCTGATGGAACGCCACCTCGCGTGCCCCGAATTTTTTCAACTTGCCCCGCTGCGGAAACAAGCAGCCGGGATGGGCTCCCAATGCAACGTGTGAGCACTCCGAACCGACCAGCACACAATCCAGAGACGACGCTTCGATAGCCTTCATAGATGTTCCTTTCCGAGGCATGATCATTCGGCCCGGATTTGCCTTACGTCAATTGCTTTGTCTCTGGAGATAAGTATGGGTCGATTCAATCGGGCTGCTTGGGCGTCCATGACACCGCGGCGGTGTCGTACATGTTGCACAGCTCGGACAACCTGGCCGCCGAGACCCTCGCCGGCATCACGCCATTGACGCTGAGCAGGCCCTTGCGCACCAGTTGCCAGCCGACGGAGACGCAGGCACTGGGCGGAATGCCGGTGACGGTGACGTTTCCCTGGTCAACCAGCAGGGTGCCGCCATAGAGGTTGAGCGACGGCGGTGCTTCATGCAGCGAGGCCTCCATCTGCTCGACCAAGGCGTCGGGAGAAACGGTCGGACCATCGGCGTCCCGGCTCATCAGATAGCCGGCGAGCGCGGCGGTTGCCGCCGCCACGACAGCGAGGCCCGTCCACCGTGCCGCCCGGGCGCGATGGCGCGGCACGGTGCTGGGGTGTGGCGGCGCATGGTGTGGCGGGTGGGGTGTGGTCATGGTTTGGCGCCCGATCATCGGATTCTCCCGTGGGGACGAAACCGCCCTTTCCTTGTCCATATGATAGCCCGTCCCCCTTAAGGCAATGTTACGCAACCTTTCGTCACAATTCGTTCCCAAAGGTGGGTGGTATGATGGGCTGCGCCGAAGAACGATGAGGGCTTGGTTGTCGTCGTTCGAGCGGTGCCCGAGCGAAAGCATGTTGACGTAGGCGCGGCGCTGGTATCCATTTTCCGGTCGGGGCCGCCTCAAGCAGAGGGATAGCCATGGCGACAATCGCCATCGTCGAGGACGAAGCCGCCTTGCGTGCGGACCTGGTCGAATATTTGTCGGGATGTGGGCACCAGGTGGTGGGCTGCGATTGCGGCGCGGCGCTCGACGCCGCCTTGGCCGGACGCACGGTGGACATCCTCATCCTCGACGTCAATCTGCCGGGAGAGGATGGGTTTTCCATCGCCGCCCGGCTGCGCGACAAGTCGGAGATCGGCATCATCATGCTGACGGCCCGCAATCTCGGCATCGACCGCGTGGTCGGCCTGGAGCTCGGCGCCGACGTCTATCTGGTCAAGCCGGTGGATTTGCGCGAGATCGAGGCGCAGGTGCGTACCCTGTCCCGGCGCATGAAGCTGGGCACCGCCGGTGCCGCCGCGACCGCCGCCGCCAAACCGGCCGGTGCCGACTGGACCTTCGACCAACTGGGCTGGCTGCTGATTGCCCCCGACGGGGTCTCGCTGAAGCTCACCGGCAATGAACGCGTCTTCGTCTCGCTGCTGGTGGCCAATCCGGGCGAGGCGGTTTCGCGCAACGACCTGTTCGCCGCGCTTGGCAAGCGCACGTGGAGCCCGGAGGACCGCTCCGTCGACTCGCTGGTGCGCCGTCTGCGCGCCAAGGGCGAGCAGGCCCTGGGACGGCCGCTGCCCATCGAGGCGGTGCACGGGATCGGCTATGCCTTTGCCGCTCCGATCGTCAACCACGGCACCCATGGCTGAGGCGGCAGCCCCGCAGAAACTTCGCCTGCGTCGGCGCCAGACGCCCGAGCAATCGGCACGTGAGTCATGGGTGGTGCTGGTGGTCGACGACGATCCCCAGGTGCGCGAGATGACGCAGGTTCTGCTGCGCGACTTCCGCTTCGAGGGCCGCGCCTTCGACATGCTCAGTGCCGCCTCGGCGGCCGGGGCGGCCCTCATCCTGGCCCAGCGGCCCGACATTCCGGTGGTGCTGCTCGACGTGGTGATGGAGACCCCCGACGCCGGGCTCGGGCTGGTACGCTACATCCGCGACGAGCTCAACAACCGCACGGTGCGGATCATTCTGCGCACCGGCCAGCCGGGCGATGCCCCCGAGCGCGAGGTTGTCGTCGGCTACGACGTCAACGACTACAAAAGCAAGGCCGAGCTGACCGCGCAAAAGCTGTTCACCGCCCTGGTGGGGGCGCTCCGGGCGTGGCGGGACATCGTCACCATCGAGCGGCTCAACCGTCAACTGGTGGAGGCCAATTCCACGCTGGAGGCCCGCGTCGAACGCCGTACCGCGGAACTGATGGCCAGCCGCGAGGCCCTGGCGCGCGCCAAGGAGCGGACCGAGGCGGCGCTGGCCCGCGAAACAGAAGCCAAGCACCACCAGCGCCAGTTCCTCTCCATGGTATCGCACGAGTTCCGCACGCCGTTGGCCATCATCGATTCGGCGGCGCAGATCCTCGCCCTGCGCGCCGGCACCGCCGACGAGAGCAGCCAGCGCCGGCTCGATACCATCCGGGGCAGCGTCCAGCGCCTGATCGGCCTGATCGACACCTGCCTGGCCGACGAACAGCTTGAGAGCGGGACCATCGCCCTCAGGGAACAGGCTTTCGACATGGCCGAGATGCTGGGGGGGGTGGTCGCCAACCAGCGCGCAGCCAACCCCTCGCGCGAGATTCGGCTCGCGGCCCCGTCGCGCACCCCGGCCTGGGGGGACCCGGAGATGCTGGCGCTGGCGGTGGGAAACCTGATCGGCAACGCCGTGAAATATTCGCCGGAAGATCAGCCGGTCGAGGTGGCCGCCGGCAAACACGACGGCGGTGTGGCGGTGACGGTGGCCGACCATGGCATCGGCATTCCGTCGGATGACATTCCAAACCTGTTCAAGCGGTTCCATCGCGCCCCCAACGCGCGCGGCGTGCCGGGATCGGGCATCGGCTTGCACATGGTCCGCCAGATCGCCGACCTGCACGGCGGCACCGTCTCCGTCGACAGCGGTGTCGGTCGCGGGTCGGTGTTCACCCTATGCCTGCCGCGCACGTCGCCAGGGAAACGCCAGCCATGACGTACCGCCGCCATCTCGCCACGCTGTTCGCCGCCCTGCTCTGCCTGACGGCCTCGCCGGGTCAGGCGCGCGAGGTCAGCCTGGCGGTAGGGCGGTCGCTGGCACCCTATGTGATCTTGCCCGATGCGCCGATCCTAGTGCACAGACTCATTCAAAAGATACCGGGGTTTTCCTCGCCGTCATGCCCGGACTTGATCCGGGCATCCACGTTGCCGCCGCATAAGCGATTGGTTCCGCAGTATATTTCGCGGTCCAGCGTGGATGGCCGGATCAAGTCCGGCCATGACGAATTGGGAGAGGCGTTGAATCCTCTGTCTGCATCAGTGCACTAGTTTGACCATTTCTGCCCAGGGATTCGCCGATGCTTGCCCAGTTGTATCGAACTTTCAAGAAAGAGCTGGATGACAGAGGGATCATCTTCTCCTTCAGCGGCTATCTCTCCGAGGGAATTCTCTATTCCCTGGGTGAGGCCCTCCGCCAGAAGATGGTCATCGAGGACGCCGACATCACCACCGTCAAGAAGGTGTTCTCGGTGTTCGTCGAGCAGGCGCAGAATATCATCCGCTATTCCGCCGACAAGCTGCATGCCGGTTCGTCCCCGGGCGGACGCAATGTCGAGCTGTCCTCGGGCATGATCGCCATCGGCACCGAGGGTGGACGCTTCTTCATCGTCTGTGCCAATACCATGCGCGGCAGCGATGTTCCCAAGCTGAAGGGGCGCCTCGACCAACTGCAAGCCATGTCCCCGGAAAAAATCAAGGCATTCTACAAGGAACAGCTGCGCGAGGCGCCGGACGAGGACAGCAAGGGGGCGACCATCGGCCTGATCGAGATCGCCCGCCGCGCCAGCGAGCCCATCCAGTTCGACTTCGAGCCGGCCGACGGCGATACCACATTCTTCTGCCTCAAGGTGCTGATTTGACCATGGAAAACCTGACCATCCATGCCGGCGAGCGCTCCCCCGAAGTGCGGTTCGATGCCGCCGCCCGGACGCTCTCCCTCCGCGGCGAGTCCTATCCCGAGGATGCCTCGGCGGTATTCGGGCCGATCTTCGCCTGGCTCCACGAATTCTTCGCTGGTGGCGGCCGTGACCCGGTGCGTGTCGACTTCGAGCTGGTGTACTTCAACAGCTCCAGCGCCAAGGCCCTGATGAATATCTTTCAGCAGCTCGACCGCGCCGCCGGCATCGGTACGCCGGTGACCGTCAACTGGCGCTACGCCGCCGACGACGAGACCATGAAGGAGTTCGGCGAGGACTTTTCGGAGGATCTCGCCCACGTCTCCTTCCATCTGGTGGAGACGCAGGGGGCCGGCTGATGGCCTTTAACCTTTTCGATGCCGAGGACCGCGTCCTCGAAGAGGCCGAGGCGTTGCGGCTCCGACTGGCCGCCTCGCCCGAGGAGGTGCGGGACGGCGTCGCCGCCCTGGTGGAGGCATTCCGCCGCAGCGTGCGCGAACAGCGCCGTCTGGTGAAGGTGTCCGACCGTCTGCAAGCCCAACTGGCCAGCCTCAACCAGGAATTGGACCGCCGCCGTACCGAGGCCGAGGATGCCCTGGCCCGCCTGGAGGAGACCCAGGTGAGTCTGGTGCAATCGGAAAAGTTGGCGTCGCTGGGGGCGCTGGTGGCCGGGGTGGCGCACGAAATCAACACGCCGGTGGGGATCGCCCTGTCCTGCGCCTCGCACCTCGACGATGCGGTGCGCGAAATGCGCCGCCTGTTCGAGTCCGACGACATCGCCGTCGACGAGTTCGAACGCTTCATGGCCACCGCCGGCGACACCTCGCGGCTGGTGCTGGCCAACTGCGAGCGGGCGGCGGCGCTGATCCGCAGCTTCAAGCAGGTTGCGGTGGACCGCACCAGTGCCGAACGCCGCCCCTTCGACCTCGCCGCAGTCATCGGAGAAACCATGTCCAGCCTCAGCCCCGGTGTGCGCCAGGGCGGCCACACGGTGGAGCTGGACAGCCAGCCGGGCATCACGGTGGATGGTTTTCCTGGCGCGCTGTCGCAGATTCTCACCAATCTGGTCATGAACTCGCTGGTGCACGCCTACGAGCCCGGCCGGCGGGGACGGCTGTCGCTGGTGGCGCGGCTGGATGGCGAACAGGTGCGGATGGTCTATTCCGACGACGGCAAGGGCATCCCCGAGGACAACCTCAAGCGTATCTTCGACCCCTTCTTCACCACGCGGCGCGGCAGCGGCGGTGCCGGCCTGGGCCTGCACATCGCCTACAATCTGGCCACCGGCCCGCTGTCGGGCACGCTGTCCTGCGACAGCACGGTGGGCAACGGGACGGCCTTCACCCTGGTCTTTCCACGGGTGGCGCCGTAGACGGGGAGCAGCCCGCTATTCCGCCACCGCCACGCGGTCGCGGCCTTCGCGCTTGGCGCGGCAGAGGGCATCGTCGGCGGCGGCCAGCAGGGCCACCGGAATGTCGGGGCGCTGGGCCAAGACCTGCCCCGCCGAATAGGCGCTGATGAGCTCGAACGCCCTGCCCTGGAACGCCAGATCGCGCAGCAGGATGCGAGTCATGTCGTAGATGTCGGGTTCGTCGTCCACCACCAGCACCGGCCAAGCGGCTGTGTCCGCGGTGGCGTCGCGGCGCACTGGGCGGAGGGTGAGGCGTTGCTTCATCAAGGCGTCCCCGAAGACGGAATCCGGTACAGCGTGCACCGCGGTAGCGCGTGAAGACAACCCCCTAGTTAGCGCAGGATGTGTCCAAATGTGATGACTTGGAGCTCGCTGCGCGGGCGTGTAGACTCCGTCACTCACTAAGTTGGGGGGTAAGTCCGCTTGAGTTATGACGTGCCGCCCACGGTGGGTGTCGTCCGCCCCGCCGGAGGTGCTTTCCAGGGGCTGCTGTTCAAGCAGGCGGTCGCCACCCTCATCATCGCGCTCGGCCTCGGGCTGGCGGCGGGGGCGTGGGATCTGGCGTCCGATTATCGCACCATGCGCCGGCAGGTGGTCGAGAGGACCACCGCCGACCTCGCCCTGGTGCGGGGACTGGCCGAGGAGGCCGCCTACCAGCTGTCCAGCGATCTTGCCGGTGAGGTTGCCGCCGGGTTGGCGCTGGACAACGGCGTGCTGGCGGTGACTCTCAGCGACAACTATGGCGGCGTGCTCGGCCAGTTCCAGCGTCCCGCCGCGCCAACCTCGCTGCCCTGGCTGGCCGGACGACTGTTTGGCGGCATTTCCGACTACAAATTGGCGTTGCAGTCCCGCGCGCTGGATGGAACCACCTCCGAGGTCGGCCAACTCGAACTGAAATTGGATGGCGGCACCCTGATGAACCGCTACCTCGCCCAGGTCACCGGCGCCGCCTTCACCGGGGCGCTGCGCACGGCCCTGCTGTGCGCCCTGGTGGTGGCGGTCTTCTACGTGCTGATTACCAAGCCGCTGCTGCGCATCACCGGCGCCATCGCCAGGGTTGATCCGGCGCAGCCCGGCGGTTCCATCATCGAACCGCCGGGCCGCCACCGCCACGACGAACTGGGCATGCTGGTGGCCACCGTCAATACCCTGCTGGCCGAGTCGCAGCGCGGCCTCGATGGCCGCGACTCCGCCGAGGGTGAGTTGGCTGCCTTGGCGCGCAACCTGGAGATGCGCGTCCAGCAGCGCACCCAGGAGTTGGCGCGCGAGAAGGAGGAGCTGAACCGCGCCAACGGCGATCTTGAACAGGCCAATCGCTTCATCTCGGACGGCATCCGCTACGCATCGCGCATCCAGACCGCCCTGCTGCCCGATGAGGCGGCGCTGTCCGGCATGGTGGCGGACATGGCGGTGGGCTGGTGGCCGCGCGACATCGTCGGTGGCGACTATTACTGGGCCGGCGGCTTCGGCCGCAAGGGTCTGGTGGCGGTGATGGACTGCACCGGCCACGGCGTGCCCGGCGCCTTCATGACGGCGGTGGTGGCCGCCGTGTTCGCCCGTATCGTCCACCACCATGGTCACGAGGACCCGGCGGCCATGCTCGCCACCTTAAGCCGGCTGGTGAAGAGCGCGTTGCGCCAGGACCGTCCCGATGCCCCCGCCGACGATGGCCTCGACGCCGGTATCTGCGTGTTCGACCTCGACGCCCAGGAGGTGGTGTTCGCCGGCGCCAATCTGTCGCTGCTGGTGGGGGAGGGGCCCGACGGCCCGCTGGCCCCGAGATTCTCGCGGGTGAAAGGCAACCGGGCCAGCTTGGGCTACCGTGACACCCCGGATGACGCCGCCTTCACCACCCATCGCATCCCGATCCGGCCGGGCACAACCTTCTACCTGGCCACCGACGGGCTGACCGACCAGGTGGGGGGAGAAGCCGGCCGCATGTTCGGCCGTCGCCGTCTGCAGGAAACCCTGGCCGTCACAGCCGGCAAGCCTCTGCCCGAGCAGCGCGATGCCTTGTTCGCCCGTCTGGAGGAGTGGCGCGGCAGCGAGCGCCGCCGCGACGACATGACGCTGGTGGCGTTCCGGCCGAGATAGCAGCGTTGGGCAAGGTCCGGAAAGCGGGCTCTGATCCATCCTGCCGGTCCGGCGCGATCCAAAAATCTTGTTCAGACATACCTTTGATGTATTCTCTCATCACGGGATTCGGCACTCAGATGCGGAGCGCACGGCACAGTGCCGACAATGAATCGACTCAGCATCCGAACCAAGTTGATCGCCTTGTTCGTGGCGATCAAGGTGGTTCCGCTCGTCGCGCTGGCATGGTTCGCCTGGTCGGCCGGCCAGCTTCTGGCTGAGCGGGTGGCCGAGGCCACCGCCGAGATGACCGTCGACATGAAGAAGACCACCGCCGAGGTCGGCGAGACCATGACCGCCGACGCCATCACGGCACTGGACGCCACCTCGCGCGAGGCCATGGAACGCCTGACCACCGACGCCGCCGCCGCGGTCGCCGCCTTCCTCTATGACCGCGACAGCGATGTACGGCAGGCCGCCGCCCTGCCGGCAAGCGAAAAGGCCTACCGCGACTTCCTCGCCGCCCGGCAGCGCTGGATCACCGATCACGAGGCCTGGGTGGTTTCCCCCGACGGCTCCGGCTGGGTGGCCGCTGGCGAAAAGCCGCCGCAGGCCGCCATCGTCTCCTCGGCCAAGGACAACGAGCGCGACTTTCATTACCGACCGCCCGAGCACCGTGGCATCCGCAGCCTGAAGCCGCTGTTCGCCGAGATGACGTTCGTCGGCCTGGACGGCCGCGAGCGGGTCAAGGTGACGAGCGCGCCGGCCATGGCGCCCGAGTTGCGCGACGTGTCGCGGCGCGAGAACACCTATGTCAAGGCCGAGGCGTATTTCGACGAGCTGAGGCGGCTGAAGCCGGGGGAGATCTATGTCTCCGAGGTGATCGGCGCCTATGTCCCCACCCATATGATCGGCGCCTACACCCCCATCTCGGCCGAGAAGAAGGGCCGCGCCTTCGAGCCCGGTAACAGCGCCTATGCCGGCATGGAAAATCCGGTGGGCCGCCGGTTCGAGGGCATCGTGCGCTGGGCGACGCCGGTGGTGGTCGATGGTGCGGTGGAGGGCCGCTATTACGTCGACCTGGTGCGCGCGATCAAGCGGGCGTTGCCGGAGATGCACCTGCACGCGTTCTCGCCCGAGGAGATCCTCTACGGCTCGGTCCGGTCGGGGCTGCCCATCCGCGACTACCTGGCGCAGACTCCCACCTTTCGCGACCAGTCGCGCGCCCGCAAGCCGTCGCTGGAATCCATCAGGACGGGCGAGCTCGGCCTGGACTGCCGCTATCTCAACTTCGCGCCGCAATGCGTGGGGTGGATGGACCTGACCCGGAATGGCGGCTCGGGGTCGTTCGCCATCTTCTGGAGCGGGCTGTGGAAGCTGACCACGGCGGCCACCATCCCGTACTACACCGGCCGCTACGCCGCCACCCCGCGCGGCTTCGGCTTCGTCACCGTCGGCGCCAACATCGACGACTTCCACCGCGCCGCCACCGAGGCCAAGGATCGCATCGACGCCATGGTGAGCGAACGCGAGGAGCAGCTCAACAAGAAGCGCCAAAGCGTGTTCGCCATGATCGCCGGCCAGTTGCAGGCCCTGGCCCGCACGCTCTCCATCTCCACCGTCGCCATGTGCGCCATCGTCATCGGCATCGCGGTATGGATGGCTTCGCTGCTGACCCGCCGCGTCACCACCCTGCTGGTGGGCATCCGCCGCTTCCAGGAGGGCGATCTCGACTACCGCCTGGCGGTGCCCAGTCGCGACGAGATGGGCGAGCTGGCCATCTCGCTCAACCACATGGCGGACGCGGTCGCCGAATCGGTCCGGCGCCTCGACGAGGCCCGCCGCCGCGCCGAGGAGGTCAGCCGGTTGAAGAGCGAATTCCTCGCCAATGTCAGCCACGAGCTGCGCACGCCGCTGAACGGCATCCTCGGCTTCGCCGACCTGCTGCGCGAGGACGTCACCGGCGAGGAGGACCGCGAGCACGCGCAGATCATCTTCGACAACGGTCGGCACCTGCTCGAGGTGGTCAACACCTTGCTGGATGTCGCCAAGATCGAGGCCGGCCGGCTGGAACTGGCACGGGTCCCCATCGATCTGGCGGCGATGATCGCCGGCACCGCCGGCACCCACGAGCAGGTGGCCCGCGCCAAGGGACTCGATTTCACGGTGGAGACGGCGGGCGACCTGCCGGGCCGCATCGTCGGCGACCCCACGCGGGTGCGCCAGGTGCTGCACAACCTGCTGAACAACGCCATCAAGTTCACGGACCATGGCTACGTCCACGTCACGGTGACCGCCGCCGACGGTTGCCTGTGTTTCGCCGTGGCCGACAGCGGCCCAGGGATTCCCGATGGTGCCCGCGAGGCCATCTTCGAGAAATTCCACCAGTTGGAAAATTTCTCGACCCGCAGCCATTCGGGGACGGGTTTGGGCTTGGCCCTGGCGCTGCACCTCGCCCGCCTGATGGGGGGGACCATCTCGGTGGCGTCCCAGCCGGGCGAGGGCTCGACATTCCGTTTCGAACTCCCCATCATTGAACCCGAATGGCGGGGGATGGCCTCTTGACTTTGGCGACCGGGAAACGAGGAAGGGGATGACGAACACTGCCTTGGTCGTCGACGACAATGCCGCCAACCGTTTGCTGGCAGCGCGTCTGCTGCAGCGCCTCGGATGGGATGTCGCCCAGGCCGCGGACGGGTCCGCCGCCCTGGAGACTCTCCGGGAGCGCCCGGTGAATGTGGTGTTGCTCGACATCAGCATGCCGGGCCTGTCCGGCGAAGAGGTCTGTCGCATGATCCGCCAACTGGGGGTCGCCCGGCGGATCATCGCCTACACCGCCCACGCGCTGCCGGAGGAACTGGACCGCTTCAAGGCCAGCGGCTTCGATGGCATGCTGATCAAGCCGATCACCCGTGAGTCGCTGACGAATGCCCTGGCCCTGGCCGGAGTCAGGCCGGTGGAGGCGCCGGCATAGGTTGGTGCAAATGCGCCACAGTGTGACCGGAAAGAGTCCGAAATCTTTCGTCGGGCCTTCCCGCATGTGCGAGCAGAGACTATATGTGGCGGGAGATCACCTCGGATTTGCTCATGTTGTGCCGTGCCTCCATCGTTGCTCTGGTCCTCGCCGCCTCGGCGCTCGGCAGCGCCGTGCCCGCGGCTGCGGCCGACCGGCCGCGGCTGGTCCTGGGCGGGCTCGGTAACGAGGTGCGCACCGATCTCTACACCCTCGGCGCCGCCCGCATCGGCGCGGTGGCGGAGGCGACGTCGGCCATGATGCTGTCCGGCCGCGACCGTCTCGCTCTGGGCGGATACGTCGCCTACGACCTCAACGACTACCGCTTTACCTCCTCGCTGAGGGGCGGCGAGGGCAGCATGACGGCCGATCTGTCGGCCTCGACCGCGACCCCGGTGCTGGGCGTGGCGGGCGTCACCCAGCTTCGCCTGGGGGCGGACTGGACCCGGCCGCAGGCCTTCTCGCTCAACGCCTCGCAGCCCGCGCTGGCCGGCTTCGACGGGTATGGCCCGAGTGGCGACCTCAGCCTGTCCCTGAGCTGGACCCGCGACATCACCCCCGGCCTGTCCCTGGGCGGCGTCGCCGCCGCCACCCGGCCGCTCTCCACCGTTTCCGAGACCGGCGGCTTCGTGCTTGGCGCCGGGCTGGGCTACCGGTTCTAGCGTTTCATCCTTCGAGACGACCAGAAGCGAAAGCCGCCCCCATGGCGGAAGCTCCATGATTTGACCGTGGCGTTCCCTGCCAGGTCAGGCAGCCATCGTCCATGAGTTCTGGGGCGGGTGACCGATGCTGCCGTCGGGAGGGAGGGCTGGTGCCTTCTTCGCAGTGTTTCCCTTTCAGTGCGAATGGGCCACTATACTCGCTATACTTATGCGTCCATCAAACTGAAGATGGGAGTTGCCGAGGCGATGTCGCCATTCTGCCAGTGGCCATGAAACACCGCGCTTCACGTCGCGCGACGATTGTATTTTTTGTCATGGCAGCGGTGGTGCTTGTCCTGGCCGTGTTCGCGCTGCTGCCCGGCCTTGGCGGGAAGCAGCTGGTGCCCCCCTGGGTGGTAGGGTGCGTGGCCGTCGCGGCATGGCTCGGACTGATCGTCCTCAACGAGATGGTCCGCATTCACTTCGACGACCTTCGGCTGCTCCGGTCGGGGGTGGAATCGGTGGCCTTCGGCCAATTGCTGCCAGAAACCATTTCCAGCCGCTTCGAAGGCAAGGAGGGAAGCCTGCCCACCATCATGCGGCTGGTGAGCGATTCCGCCACCGCCCACAAACGCAGGATGGCCAAACCCGACCAGCGCCTTGCGGCGGTGTTGCGGGCATTGCACGACGGCGTGGCGGTAATCACCGAGACGGGGCTCATCAGCCTGATCAATGGACCGGCCAAGGCCCTGCTGGGCGGGCGGGCCGGGATCGGCAGTTCCATCTACGCCGCCATCGACCGCGAAGCCCTGGTGGCGGCCGTCCATCGCGCCCAACGGTCGGAGGGCAAGCCGGTCGAGGCCGCCCTGCGCACCCTCGACGGACATCCGCTCTCGGCGCGCGTCGTCGATTTCGGCGAACACCGCGGCGCCGTGATAACCCTTTTTGGGGCGGAAGCCTCGACGGGCGGCGATGTCGAACTCGCCCTCGACCTCCACGACCATCCGCCGCCGGCCCCGGCACCCGTGGACGACACCCTGCTTTCCGAGCTGCCGGCGCTGGTGCTCGACACCGAAACCACCGGCCTGGACATCGCCCGCGACGCCATCGTGTCGATCGGCGCGGTGCGTTGCCACGGCCCCAATGTCTTCCGCTCCACCGTCCTCGACCTCCTGGTCGATCCCGGTTGCCGCATTCCGTCGCGCTCCACCGCCATCCACGGCATTGACGACGCCATGGTGGCGGGCAAGCCGAAGATCGAGGCGGTGCTGCCCTCAATCCTCGCCATGATGGACAAGACCGTGGTGGTGGGGCACAACATTGGCTTCGACATGGCGCTGCTGCGGCGGGCGGTGGAGGCTGCCGGGTTGTCCTGGTCGGCGCCGCCCCGGCTGGACATCCTGCTGCTGGCCGGTGCCCTCGATCCCGAGGAAACCGCACTCGAAATCAACGATCAGGCGGCGCGCCTGGGGGTGAACATCAGTGGCCGCCATACCGCCCTCGGCGACAGTCTGGTCACCGCCGAGCTGTGGGTTCGCCTCTTGCCGCAGCTGGAGCGGCGTGGGCTGCGCACGCTGGGTGAGGCCAGGGCGTTCGCCCGCACCGCCGGCCGAGCGGTGGCGCGGCAGCAGGAAATGGGTTGGGACGAGGACCGGTAGACAGGGGGGAGGGGAATGGCCGACGTATCGTCGCTGGAACGTATCGACAGTTTTGCCTACCGGCACCGGGTCAGCGAGGTGATGGGCAGCCCGCTCGCCACCTCCCGGCCGGGCAACACCGTCGCGGAAGCCGCTCGGCGGATGAGCAGCGAAGGGATCAGCTCATTGGTCCTCGTCGAGGAGTCCGGCCATCCGGTGGGGATCGTCACCGAGCGCGACATCCTGAAGGCGGTGGCTAGACACCGGGGCGAGGCGGCCGACGTTCCCTTGGGGATGGTCATGTCGAGCCCGGTCGCCACCGTGCGCGACGACGCGTTCGCCTATGTCGCCATGGGCCGCATGGACCGCCTCAAGCTGCGCCACCTGGTGGTGGTCGACGAGGAGGGCGTCGCAGTGGGAGTGGTGACGACGCGCGGCCTCCTGCGCATCCGGGCCTCCTCGGCACTGATGATCGGCGACGAGGTCGAGGCGGCGTCGGCCGCCGAGGAGATGAAGGTCGCCAAGGCGAAACTGCCGCGGCTGGCCGCCGACCTGCTGGGAGAACGCGTCGAGGCGCTGGGTGTCGCCGCGGTGATCAGTTCGGTGCTGTGCGACCTCACCGCCCGTGCCGCCCGGCTGGCGGAGCAGGAGATGGCCGTTGCCGGCTGGGGCGAGGCGCCGGCGCCGTGGTGCCTGCTGCTGCTGGGCTCGGGAGGTCGGCGGGAAAGCCTGTTCGGCGCCGACCAGGACAACGCCATCGTCCATGCCGGCTCCGCCGCCGACGATCCGTGGTTCGCCGAGATTGGAAAGCGAATCTGCGACACCCTCGACACGGCCGGCATTCCGAACTGCCATGGCGGGGTGATGGCCCGCAATGCCGAGTGGCGCAACTCCCTCGCCGGATGGCAGGACCGCATCCAGCGCTGGGTACGGCAGGCTGACGGCAAGGAACTCCTCAACGTCCATATCTTCGTCGACTTCCGCCCGGTCCATGGCCGGACGGACCTGGCCGCGACATTGCGGAGCCAGCTTCGCGACGCGGCACGGTCGCCGCAGTTCCTCCATGCCATGGCCCAGGCCGCGGGCGACGTCCGGGCTCCACTCGGGGTGCTGGGACAGTTCATCACCAAGGAGGGGCGGCTTGACCTCAAGACCGCGGGGCTGCTGCCGCTCACCTCGGCCGCGCGCATCCTGGCGCTCAAGCACGGCGTCGAAAGCACGGGAACGGGCGAACGGTTGACCAGATTGGCCGAGGGCGGGCACATGTCGGCGACGGACGCCGCCTCGTTCCGCGACAACCACGAACTGATGATGCGCCTGCTGCTGGACCAGCAGTTGGCCGACCAGGCGGCCGGCATTCCCTTGACCAGCCGCGTCGATCCCAAGCGCCTGACGTCTGGCGACCGCGACCGCCTGAAGGCGGCGTTCAAGTCCCTCAACGCCCTGATCTGGCTCATGCGCAACGCGCTCTCCGGGGTCTGACGCCCCGCCAGCCCGGTACACCGCCGTGCCCATAAAAAAACCCGGCCGAAGCCGGGGTTTCGGGTTATTGAGTCAAAGTGACCGCATCCGAGAACGTCTGGCTGCGGCCATGCCCGACCGAAGACAAGGCCGGCAATAGCGACAAGGCTATGTCAAAAAAGGTTGCTTGTCAATACAGCATAGCTCAAACGATCAGGGCATTCATCCGAGCGTATAAGCCATACTTCTGTAACGTCACGACTATTTGTCACGACGCAGCGCATTACACACCAATTCCCGGCCGTTTCTTTCGAAACGGCCGGGGTTGGGCGGCTACACTAGACCCGCTTCAGGTGCGGGTAGCGAACATCCTCGATCAGGTGCTGGACCTCCTCCGACGGGGCCGGGGTCACCAGGCTGACGAGGTAGATGATCACGAAGCCCAGCGGGATGCCGAACAGGCCCGCCGAGATCGGGTTGATATCCCACCACAATTCGGCCGGAACCGAGCGCGGGGTGCCGAAGAACATCTCGCGCAGCCAGGGCTGGGTGGTGGCCATGTAGTAGAAGGTGATGCCGACGCCGGCTGCCATGCCGAGCGTGGCGGCGATGCCGGTGGCACGCTTCCAGAAGATGCCGCAGACCAGCGCCGGGAAGAACCCGGCCGCCGCCAGCGAGAAGGCCGCGGACACCAGGAACAGGATGTCGGCGGGCTTCTGCGCCGCCACCAGGGCCGCCAGCAAGGCGACGACCAGCAGCAGTGTCTTCGAGAGCATGACGCGGCGGGCCACCGGCGCGTTGGGATCGATCATCTTGTAATAGAGATCGTGCGACAACGCGTTGGCGATGGTCAGCAGCAGGCCGTCGGCGGTGGAGAGCGCGGCGGCGAGACCGCCGGCGGCCACCAGGCCGGAGACCACGTAGGGCAGGCCGGCGATTTCCGGGGTGGCGAGCACCACGATGTCGCCGCCGATGGCGATCTCGGCCCGTTGCACGATGCCGTCACCGTTGATGTCGCTCAACGACAGCAGCGACGGGTCCACCGCCTGCCAGTTTGCCACCCAGGCCGGCAAGGCCGTAAACGCCGTTCCGACGATGTCATGGTAGACGACGTACTTCACCAGGACCGCCAGGGCCGGGGCGGAGAAGTACAGCAGGAAGATGAAGAACAGCGACCACGTCACCGATGCCCGGGCGTCCTTCACCGAGGGGGTGGTGTAGTAGCGCATCAGGATGTGCGGCAACGCCGCCGTGCCCACCATCAGGCAGAGGATCAGCGCCAGGAAGTTCTTCTTGGCGATGCTCCGGGCCGCCTCGTCCTTGGCCGCAAACGCTTCGCCGTGGGCGGCGATCGGCGCGGCGCGGGCGGCGAGTCCGGCCTCCTTGTTCCAGGCTGCCTTGGCGGCGAGCTCGTCCTTGGGGAACTTGGCGAGGGCGGCTTCGGCCGTCTTGATGGCCGCCGGGTCGTTCGCCACCTTGGCGGCGGCGAGATTGGCGTCGAGGGTCGTCCGGCCGTCGGCAAGGGACTTCGGAATGTCCTTCAGCAACCCCTTGGCGTCGTCGGACCGCTTCTTGAAGATGCCGCGCACTTCCAGCTCCTTGGGGTCGGCATTGAGCTTGATTTCAAGCTCGGTGACCTTCTGCAACTGGAAGCCGTACACCGCCTGCGGGATCGGGATGCCGGTCTGCTTGACGCTCAGCCACACCAGCGGCGTCATGTAGGCGATGATCAGGATGATGTACTGGGCCACCTGCGTCCAGGTGACGGCGCGCATGCCGCCCAGGAACGAGCAGACCAGGATGCCGCCCAGGCCGACGAAGATGCCCAGCGTGAAGTCCACGCCGCTGAGGCGGGTGGTGATCAGGCCGACGCCGTAGATCTGCGCCACCACATAGGTGAAGGAGCACAGAATGGCGATGACGATGCCGACGAAGCGGGGCGCGTGGCCGCCGTAGCGGGCGCCCAGGAAGTCGGGAATGGTGAACTGACCGAACTTGCGCAGGTAGGGTGCCAGGAACAGCGCCACCAGGCAGTAGCCGCCGGTCCAGCCCATGATGAAGGCCAGGCCGGAGTAACCGGTCAGGTACAGGGTGCCGGCCATGCCGATGAACGACGCGGCACTCATCCAGTCGGCGCCGGTGGCCATGCCGTTGAAGACCGCCGGGACGCGGCGGCCGGCGACATAGTATTCGTCGGCGTCGTTGGTGCGGCTCATGACGCCGATGCCGGCGTAGAGCAGGACCGTCATCACCAGGAAGCAATAGCCGATCCATTGCTTGGACAGACCCATCTGCTCGGCGATGGCCAGAAGGATAACGAAGGCGAGGAAGCCACCGGTGTAGAACCCGTACACCTTGGTCAGCTGTTGAGTGAAACCTTTTTTGGTTGGCGACGATAGCATAGACATCAGTCTTCTCCCTCCTCGACCCCGTATTCCATATCCAGTTTGTTCATGTACCTGGCGTAGTACCAGATGATCCAAACGTAGATGACGAGGGATCCCTGAGCGCCCATATAGAAGCTGAAGGGCCAGCCAAAGAAGTTGAAGCTGAGTTCGCGGGCATACCAGCCAATCACGAAGGTCACGAAGAACCAGATCGCCAATAGTACGCCGGTGATCTTCAAGTTCCTCGTCCAGTACTCCTTGTGTCTTTCTGTGAGTTGCATTTTTCCTCCCGATTCTTACTACCCCGACGTTGAGCCGGTTTTTTTGAAAAAATCAAAACGGCAAATTCACCCCTGATTTTATTCCCGTCTCCTGCTCCAGTTTGAGGGCAACCTTGGGTTCGAACTTGGCGAGCCTGAGAATGACGCGCTCCGCCTTGTCGCGCTCGCCCTGCCTCAGATAGGCGTGGGCGAGTTGGTACCAGCCATAGGGACTCATGGGCTGGAGTTCGGTGTTTCGTTTCAGGGCGGCGACGCCCTCGTCGATCTTGCCGCATTTGATCAGCGACAGCGCCAGGCCATACCAGGCGCGGTCGAGCTTGGCGTCGAGTTCGGTGGCACGGCGCAGGGCGCGGATGGCTTCCTCGTCATCGCCGATCTCCTGCAACAGGTAACCCAGGTTGAACCACGTGCCGGGCTGAGCGGCATCCAATTCGAGGGCGCCATGGAGGAGGGCGACGGCTTCGCGGTTGAGGCCGAGTTCGGCCTTGGCATGGGCGATCGACGATAAAATCTTGGCGTTGGTCGGCTCGATCGCGCGTAACCGCTCCCAATACGCGATCGCCATCGCCTCGCGCTTCACCAACAGGCAGCAGATGGCCATGGTATGGTAGAACCAGCTGTCCAATGCGCGTCTCATGCCGCCCCCTGCGTCAATTCATGTCGGACATAGATCAGGATTACCCACGCCCAGAAGGCGAACAAGAACGCCACCACCGGTACGTGCCGGTCGGCGACCTTGGCCGGTGTGATGCGCCGCACAATGCGCACCACAGGGGAGCTCAGGAAGCGAAAGAACTGGTATACCGGGTTCCGCTCATGCCGGCCAAAGCTCAACGCATAGACCAGAAACTGGCCGATCAGCAGCAGTCCGATGAATTTCACCAGCTCATGGACCAACGCCAAAGCAAACGACATCCTTGCTGTTCCTCCCAAGCAACGAGCGATGCTCATGCGCCCGCCAGCCAATATCATTACTGCAGTGCAGCATGAGCATATAGGTGTTTATGCGTATATCCCGGCTGTGTATTGTCGAGTGATACCGTATACAACAAGTAATGCCGAAACAAGAGCGCTTCGCATGCCGCCAGGGCAATCGGTTGAAGGACCGCGTTCCTTTGGCGCACTCGTCATCCCCGCGAGGGCGGGGGTCCATGCTGAGGCACAAGGAGGTAACTCGCGTAGGCGGCGCGGAAGGGGTAGACGGGGGAAACCGGCCATGAGATACCGTGACGTTGCGCAAGTGCTTTTTGGGCAGCCGCCCTCCTGCGCGATGAAGCCCTCGTGCTCGCTGCGCTCAAGGACGCTGCGCGCCGCCTTCGGCGGTGCCCTTCGGGCCTCCTTGACCGCCGCT
>JACPDP010000060.1 GCA_016183945.1 Magnetospirillum sp. | reverse complement strand
GGGGGCCCGACGAGCCGACGCGAGGCGGGAGTGGTGCCACGCGGACAAACTCCCGCGCTTCGCTTGGGTCCCCACCCTGTCCTCCCCCGCCTGTGGCAGGGGAGGGGGCCACTTTCCAATCAAGGACCCCGCCCATGACCATCCTGCTCCCCGATCTGCTGGCCACCTGCGAGGCGGCGCTTGGACCCGTGAGTGCGTTGAAGGCCGCCGCCAAGGCCTCGGTGACCGCCATGGTGAGCAAGGACGGCAAGATCGACTCCGGCCTGTTCGAGGCCAACCAGACCGCCGCGCACGGCTATGCCTGGCTCGCCACCTACGTCGCGGCGCTGGAGCAGATGCTGGGCTGGGCCAAGCGCCTCGAGGCGGCGGGCCGGTTGGGCGAGCTGGAGCGGCTGATGCTGCAGGCCGCCTTCGGCGAATACATCGCCCAGATCACCGGCGGCATCGCCATGAGCCAGTGCGAGATCGTGCGACCGGCCGACCTGGGCCTCGACGGCCACAGCCTGTCCTCGCCCGAGACCAAGCTGCTGCGCCGGCAGGGCTACACCGCCGCCGTGCGCGCCCGCATCGCCGAACTGATCCGCGACGGCCACCATTTCGGCGAGCCCGGCCTCGACGACGAGACCCTGACGATGATCCGCGACCAGTTCCGTCGCTTCACCGACGAAGAGGTCGTCCCCCACGCCCACGAGTGGCACCTCAAGGACGAGCTGATCCCCATCGAGGTGGTGGACCACGTCGCCGAAATGGGCGTGTTCGGCCTGACACTGCCCGAGGAGTACGGTGGGCTCGGCCTGGGCAAGATGTCCATGTGCGTCGTCACCGAGGAGTTGAGCCGCGGCTATATCGGCGTCGGCAGCCTCGGCACCCGTTCCGAGATCGCCGGCGAGCTGATCCGCCTGGGCGGCACGCCGGAGCAGAAGGAATACTGGCTGCCGAAGATCGCCTCGGGCGAGGTGCTGCCCACCGCGGTGTTCACCGAGCCCAATACCGGCTCGGACCTGGGCTCGTTGCGCACCCGCGCCGTGCTCGACGGCGACGTCTACACGGTCACCGGCAACAAGACCTGGATCACCCACGCCGCCCGTACCGACATGATGACGCTGCTGGTGCGCACCGACCCGGCCACCAAGGACTGGAAGGGCCTGTCCATGCTGATCGCGCCCAAGCCGCGCGGCACCGAGGACAACCCGTTCCCCGCCCCCGGCATGACCGGCGGCGAGATCAAGGTGCTGGGCTATCGCGGCATGAAGGAGTACGAGTTGGGCTTCGACGGCTTCGAGGTGCCCGCCGCCAACCTGTTGGGCCGCGTCGAGGGCCAGGGCTTCAAGCAGTTGATGGAGACCTTCGAGAGCGCCCGCATCCAGACCGCGGCCCGCGCCGTCGGCGTCGCCCAGCGCGCCCTCGAGGAGGGCCTGCGCTATGCCAACGACCGCGTTCAGTTCGGCAAGCCCATTTACGAATTCCCCCGCGTCGGTGGTAAGATCGCCTGGATGGCGGTCGAGACCATGATCGCGCGCCAGATGTCCTATTTCTCGGCGCGCGAGAAGGACGGCGGCCATCGCTGCGACATCGAGGCCGGCATGGCCAAGCTGCTGGCCGCCCGCGTCGCCTGGTCCAACGCCGACAACGCGCTGCAGGTCCACGGCGGCAACGGCTATGCCGAGGAGTACCAGATCAGCCGTATCCTGTGCGACGCCCGCATCCTCAACATCTTCGAGGGCGCCGCCGAGATCCAGGCGCAGGTCATCGCGCGCGGACTGCTGGGCGGCGCCAGGGGCTAGGCCGGACGGGCGCCAGGCTGGGGGGAGCGGGGAAGTGCGGTTGCGCCGTCGCCTGTTTGCGCTGATCGAGGCCGAGGATCGGCTGATCGCCGAGTTGGGCCCCGGTCACTCGCGGGTCGAGCGGCTGCGCAACGAGAACATCCGCGAGCTGGAGTTGATCATCGACGACGACGGCTGGCCGACGCTGCAGGACGCCGGCGAGGAGGGCGCCGAGGCGGCACTGCGCATCGCGCTGGGGGCGGTCAACCGGCCCAGCTTCATGCGGCTGTGCCTGACCCAACTGCTGGGCGCGGTTCGCCGCGGCGAGGCGTTGCCGGCCCACGCCGAGCGGCTGGCGGCGCGGCTCAAGGCGGTGGAGTGACCCGCCGCCTACTCTTTCGGCATGTACCGCTTTTCCACATCCTTGATCTGGTCGATGCCCTGGATCATCTCGGCGGTCAGGAAGTCGGCGCGCTTGATGGGGCCGCCGACGTTGGGCTTGGGAAACATGCGGCCGAACGAGTTCATCTTCACCGTCAGGCCGCAGAGCGCGGCACCGATGGTGACGTGGTAGCGCTCGATCATGGTCTTGATGGCGCGGAACTCTTCCTGGGTGATGTGATCCCACATTTCCCGGGTGCGCTTCTCGAACACCTCGAGACGGCCGGTGATGGTGGCGCTCATGGTGTTGATCACTTCCTCGACGGTGTCGCACACCTTCATCAGGTTCTGGTCCTGCTTGAGCTGAAAGTGGCTGCGGATGGGCTGCAGCGACTGCACGCAGGCGGTGAAGTAGGGCTCCAGCCGGTCGAGGCAGTGGCGGAAATAGGACAGCGACAGGAAGGTGTCGCCATAGTCCTCGAGGAAACGCGGCACGTCGTGGATTTCGATGTTGAGGCTTTTCGCCATCTGTTCCAGGCGTTGACGGGCCTTCTTGATGTCGGGATCGCGGAACAGCTTGAGGACATCGGCGAACGTGTTGATCTCCACCGCCTCGTCGCCGTAGATCATCTTGATCAGCGGCCGAGTGAACAGAACCATGTATTTGGCCAACTGCTCCGCCTTCTCGCCCGACAGCTGCAGCGCCTTGTAATCGTTCACCGGGATGCCGTGCTCGCGCAGGCTGATGCGCAGGGAATAGACGTCGTAGCTGGGCAGCAGCGCCAGGCGGCGGATGATGGCGAGGTCGGGATGCAACTGGTCGGGGGGCCAGCCGAACATGGAGGGCAGCGCCTCGATCTCCACCTGGCCGGAGCCGGTCTGCGAATCGGCGAAGATCTCGATGACGCTGCGCAGCCGGACGTTCTTGATCAGCTTGGCGCTCTGCAACCCCGGCGTCTGCAGCGGAATGATAGCCAACGGCAGCACGAACATGGAATCCATGTCGCTGTCGGATATCGACTCGAGTTCGCCCTCTTCGGCCATGGATGACCTAATCTACCCCTGATCCACCCCTGCGACCCCTTCGCGGGCCTCATTCTGCCTGCTTTACCTATCGGGGAAAACTGTCAATTCGCGACGAAGGCAAACGGCGCCGTGTCGCCCGTCGCCATCCATCCCATATAATGGGGGCCATGACCAGAGCGATTGCCCTATTGGTCGTGCTTGCCCTCGCCGGCTGCGGCCGGCAGTTGGTGCAGGCCGATGTCACCCGCTTCCACGCCCCGCCCGTGGCGGCGGCCCACGGCTTCACCATCCTGCCCGACGCCGCCCAGACGGGCAGCCTCGAATTCGAATCCTATGCCCAGTTGGTGGCGGCGCAGCTTCAGGCGCGCGGCTGGCGCCCGGTGGCGGCGAAGCCGGGCGCCGAGGCCGAGACGGTGGTGCTGCTGCACTGGGGCGCCGGCCCGCCGCACACCGAGGTGTGGTCGAGCCCGTCCTCGGTATATGGCGGCGCCGGCTGGGGTGGACGTCCATGGTACGGCGGCGGGATCTGGGACCCCTTCCCCTACGCCGAGACCCGCAGCGTGACCTATCACGTCAAATGGGCCTCGGTGGACATCCTTGACGGCCCGGCTTGGCGTAGCGGCTCCACCGTCAAGCTGTTCGAGGCCCGTGCCGTCACCGAGGGCACCAGCCCGGCGGTGGCCCCGGCGGTGCCGTATCTCATCACGGCGCTGTTCACCAATTTCCCCGGCGCCAGCGGCAGCACGGTGCGGGTCCAGGTGCCGGTGGTGCCGTAGACGGTCACCACAATTCGTCGCAAGCCAGCCTTGCGATTTGCGGCTATGGTTGAGGGAGCGCTCCTCAACTGGCAGGCACTCCGTGTCGAAAGTCCTCTTCGCCCTCGCCCTGTGCCTTGCCGTGCCGGCCCTCGCCGGCGAGCGCTTCACCTTCGCCGCCATCGGCGACATGCCCTATGTGCGCGACGATGCCGGCCTCACCAATCCCGAAGCCGACCGCAACCGGGAATTCGCCGGCCTGATCGGCCGCATCAACCGCGCAGGCCCGGCCTTCACCGTGCATGTGGGCGACATCAAGTCCGGCCGCACCGTCTGCACCGACGCCCACCTGGCCTATGTCCGGACCCTGTTCGACCGCTTCGAGGCGCCGCTGGTCTATACCCCCGGCGACAACGAATGGACCGACTGCCACCGCCGCGGCGGCAATCCGCTCGAACGGCTGGCCCGCATCCGCCAGTTCTACTTCGCCCAGCCGCAAAGCCTGGGGCAGCGGCCGATGCCGCTGGCGGTGCAGGCGGGCTATCCCGAAAACGGGCGATGGAGCCAGGGCGGCGTGCTGTTCGCCACCCTGAACGTGCCCGGCAGCAACAACAACCGCCGCCTCACCGACGAATACGAGGCGCGCAACGCCGCCGTGCTGGACTGGCTGCGCGGCACCTTCGCCCGCGCCCGCGCCGAGGGGGCGAAGGCGGTGGCGCTGTTCATGCAGGCCAATCCGGGCTGGTTCTGCACCCGCCCGGAATGCGAGGCCAAGGATGGCGACGGCATCGACGGTTACCGCGACCTGCTGGCGGCGCTGGATGCCGAACTGGCGGCATACCCGCGGCCGGTGCTGCTGGTGCATGGCGACACCCATGTGTTCTCGGTGGACAAGCCGCTGATGCGCGACAAGCGGCGCGTGATGAACTTCACCCGGCTGGAGGTGTTCGGCGAGGATGACACCCACGCCGTGCTGGTGGGCGTCGACCCGGACGACCCCGAGGTGTTCAGCTTCCTCCCCCTGAGGTAATACCGCGAACACTCGAACTGATTTGATCACAGGAAGCGGGCGGGACGCCCGCGCTCCAGGCTTGCCCTTCCCAGCCGCCATTGAGGCGGCGGCCAAGGGGCCGGAGGCCCCGCCCGGCGAGGGCCAAACGAAAAACGAGGCGAGTCCTTTCAAGGGCTCGCCGGTATAACAGGCCTTGCGCCCAGGGCTGTTCGAGCGGTCTTGCCACGCCGGTGGAATTCCCACACAGTCGTTGCGGGGACGGGCGAGCTTATTGGGGAAGTTTCGCGATGGACGGCGCATCGGGGTGCCGCGGCTCCACCCGCTGCCACGAACTGGCGGCGGTGGTGACCAATGTGGTGATGACCTTGGCCCGCGAGCGGGCCGAGAGCGGGTTCATTTCGGTGGTCGATCTGGAGCGCATCGCCGCGCTGGTGCGCCGGGGCACCATTTCGCTGGACGATGCCTTCCGCCACCACGAAGAGGCCTGCCGCCGGGACCACACCCGGCCCAAGGGCGATGTCGGTGCCCGGTCCAACCCGTTCCAGCGCCTGATGGTGCGACCCTTCGAACAGATGCTGGTGGGCGATCCGGCCGCCTTCCCGCGCCACTACCTGCCCAACTATTTCGGCTTTCTCGGCCAGGCCTTCGGCGCGCGCCTGGAGCCGTTCGAAAGCCATAGCCGCGCCATCGTTCAGGCGCTGCTGGTGGTGCACGGCAACAACCTGACCTGGGACCATTTCTACGCCGACCAGCGCACCGTCAAGACGCTGAAGAGCGCGCTCAAGCTGATGACCCATGTCCTGGGGTCGGCCGAGGGCCAGCGGCTGTGGCACGCCAGCCTGGTGCGCCCGGTGGATGCCTACCCCGCCCCCACCATCCCCCAGGCCAATCAGGTCCGCCTGGCCCTGCTGGAGACCGGACGCGGCCTGGCGGCGGAAGGCGGGTAGCCGGCGCGCCGCCTTATCCCTCAGCCATGCCCGCCGTTGTGCTGCCCGACGGCCTTGAGGTCGGCCTCGACCATCTCCCGGACCAGTTGTTCGAAACCGATGGTGTGGCGCCAGCCGAGCTTCTCGTGCGCCTTGGCGGGGTTGCCGATCAGCAGCTCGACCTCGGTGGGGCGGAAGTAGCGGCGGTCGATCTCCACCAGCACGCGGCCGGTGGCCCGGTCGATCCCCCTCTCGTCGAGGCCGGCGCCCCGCCACGCGATGTCGAGGCCGATCTGGCGGAAGGCCAGTTCGACGAACTCACGCACCGCATGGGTCTCGCCGGTGGCCAGCACGAAGTCGCCGGGCCGGTCCTGCTGCAGCATCAGCCACATGCCCTGGACGAAGTCCCGGGCGTGGCCCCAGTCGCGTTTGGCGTCGAGGTTGCCGAGGAACAGCTTGTCCTGCAGGCCGCGCTGGATGGCGGCGACGGCGCGGGTGATCTTGCGGGTGACGAAGGTCTCGCCCCGGGTCGGGCCCTCGTGGTTGAACAGGATGCCGTTGGAGGCATGGAAGCCATAGGCCTCGCGGTAGTTGACCGTGATCCAGTAGGCATAGACCTTGGCCGCGGCGTAAGGGCTGCGCGGGTAGAACGGCGTCGTCTCGCTCTGCGGAATCTCCTGGACCTTGCCGAACATCTCGGAGGTCGAGGCCTGATAGAAGCGGGTCTTCTCCGCCAGCCCGAGGATGCGGATGGCCTCCAGCAGCCGCAGCGTGCCGAGCGCGTCGGCGTTGGCGGTGTATTCCGGGGTCTCGAAGCTGACCTGGACGTGGCTCTGGGCCGCCAGGTTGTAGACCTCGTCGGGCCGCACTTCCTGCATGATCCGGATCAGGTTGGTAGCGTCGGTGAGGTCGCCGTAATGCATGATGAAGCGCACGTCGCGCTCATGCGGGTCATGGTAGAGATGGTCGATCCGCGCCGTGTTGAATGAGGACGAGCGGCGCTTGACGCCATGCACCTCATAGCCCTTGCCCAGCAGAAGTTCGGCGAGATAGGCGCCATCCTGGCCGGTGACGCCGGTGATCAAAGCCTTCCTACAATCAGCCATCTGGTCCGCACCTCGAAAAAACCGCGTGCAGATTAGATCACGACCCTCTGGGATGGCAGCCCTTTTTGCCGCACACTCCGTCCCCATGACACCGCTCGATGCCCTGTTGCTGGCCGTGATGGCCGCCCCCGACGATGCCCGGCCGCTGGTGGCGCTGGCCGCCGCCCATCTCGACGCCGACCGGCCGGGCGAGGCGGCCGCCGTGCTGCTGTCCGCCCTGGAGAAAGCCCCCAGGGACCCGGCGGCGCTGGCGCTGCTGGGACGGGCGGCCGAGCGCATCGCCGCCACCCCGGGCGGCGTCGCCCTGCCGGCGCGGCCGTCGCCCCAGTCCCTGCTGGCCATCCTCGCCAGCGACCGGCTCGACCATCAGCGCTTCTTTGCTCCGCTGCTGGGCTATCTGAGGGGGGCGGGGGTATTGCCGGGCAAGCTCACCGATCCGGTGCTGCTGGCCTATCTCGCGCGCACCGTCAATCTCGACGCCGGGCTGGAGGCCGCGCTGACCGGACTGCGTCGCCGCGCGTTGCTGGACAAGAACAATGGCCTGCCGCCGGCCTTCCTCGCCGCCCTGGCCCGCCAATGCCGCAACAACGAATACGTCTTCTGCGTCGAGGATGACGAGGAGGCCGCCTTGGGCGCCCTGGCCGACGAGCTGGCCGCCCGCATGCGCCGCCACGCCAGGTTGGGGCCCGAGCTGCTGGTCTATGCCCTTTACCGTCCGCTGGCGCGCCTGCCCGGGGCGGCCGAACTGGGCCGGCGCATTCCGGTCACCGAACCGCATGCCCGTGCCTTCGCCGCCGAGGAGCTCAAGGCGGCGCGCGAGGACGCCGCCATCCGGGCCGCCCTGCCGACGCTGACCCCGGTGACCGCCGGAATTTCCGCCGCGGTGGCGCGTCAATACGAGGAAAATCCCTATCCGCGCTGGCTGGCGCTCACCCCGCCCGAAGCCGGCAGCCGCCCGCTGCCCCCCGGGGCCGGCGAGGCCGCCGAGGTGCTGGTGGCCGGCTGCGGCACCGGCAAGCAGGCGGTGACGGCGGCCTTCGCCTATGGGCCGCGGGCCCGGCTGCTGGCGGTCGACCTCTCACGCGCGTCGCTGGCCTATGGGGTGGGCATGGCGCGGCGGCTGGGGCTGGCCAATGTGGAGTTCGCCCAGGCCGACATCCTGGCGCTGGGAACGCTGGAGCGGCGCTTCGACGTCATCGAATGCACCGGCGTGCTGCATCACATGGCCGATCCCCTGGCCGGTTGGCGCGTTCTGGCCGGGCTGCTGAAGCCGGGCGGGCTGATGCGGGTGGCACTCTATTCGGCGGCGGCGCGGCGCCCGGTCAATGCCTGCCGCCGCCTGATCGCCGAGGGCGGCTACGACGGCGACGACGGCATCCGCCGCTTCCGCCGCGAGGTGCTGGCCGGACGCATCCCCGAGGCGGCCGAGCTGGCCGGCGACGCCGCCGACCTCTATTCCCTGAGCGAGGCCCGCGATCTGCTGTTCCATGTCCAGGAGGTGCAGTTCACCATCCCCGAGATCGAGCATTGTCTGGCCGAGCTCGGGCTGGAGTTCACCGGCTTCACCCAGCCCGAACGCCTGCTGGACGAGGTCGGGCCGCACGGCACCGTGCTGGGGCGCTGGCACCGCCTGGAGCAGCGCCGGCCGCGCCTGTTCCGCGGCATGTACCAGTTCGGCTGCCGCAAGGTTTAGCACCGCGCGGCGGCGGATGGCGTCGCCCCCATCGTCCGAGATAGGCAATTTTCTTGAGCGCACGAGCCCGAGGTGATACCTCTTCCGGCGCAAGGGACCAGCCCGAAAGCGACTGGCCGGCGGGGTGAAGACAAGCATATGCAATGCCGCATCATTTGTGACTTCGATGGGACCATCGCCCTCGAAGACGTAACCGACACCTTGCTGGAACGCTTCGCCCTGCCCGAGTGGCGGAGCATCGAGGACGACTGGAAGGCGGGCCGTATCGGCTCGCGCGAGTGTATGCTGCGTCAGGTGGCGCTGCTGCGCGCCCGGCCCGACGAGGTCGACCACTGCCTCGACCAGGTCGCCATCGACCCCGGCTTCCCCCGCTTCGTCGCCACCGCCGCCAGGCTGGGCTGCGAGCTGCTGGTGGTGAGCGACGGGCTCGACTATGCCATCCGCCGCGTGCTCGGTCGCCACGGCCTCGACCACCTGCCCATCCTGGCCAATCGCCTCGAACTGCTCGGCGCCGACCGCTGGCGCCTCGGCTTCCCCCATGCCAGCGACGGCTGCGCCAAGGGCTCCGGCACCTGCAAGTGCAACATCGCCACCGGTAACGGCGGCGAGGGCAGGCTGCGCGTGCTGATCGGCGACGGCGCCTCGGATTTCTGTGCCACCACCTCGGTCCACATGGTCTTCGCCAAGGACCGGCTTCTTGAACATTGCCGGGCCAACGCGCTGCCTCATGTCGGCTTCACCGGGTTCGCCGAGGTCGGGCGCCTGCTCGCCGACCTGCTGGCCGCGCCCGCCGCCATGGCCCCTGCCCTGGAGTTGCATAGCAAATGAACGAGAGTGATCTGTTGCGGGACGAGGCGAAGTGGTGCTCCTTCGGCGATACCGTGCACTACCTCGAGCCGCCCAAGATCTTTTCGCGCTGCGAGGGCTCCTATCTCTACGACTCCGAGAACCGGCCCTATCTCGACCTGCAGATGTGGTACTCGGCCTGTAATTTCGGCTACGCCAACCCGCGCCTCAACGATGCGCTGAAGCGCCAGATCGACACCCTGCCGCAACTGGCCTGCCAGTACCTGCACAAGGAAAAGATCGAACTGGCCACCGCCCTCGGCGAGCGCTGCGAGAAGACCTGGGGCGCCAAGGGACGCATCCACTTCAACGTCGGCGGTTCGCAGTCCATCGAGGACAGCCTGAAGATCGTCCGCAACGCCAGCGGCGGCAAGAGCCTGGTGTTCGCCTTCGAGGGCGGCTACCACGGCCGCACGCTGGGCGCCTCGGCCATCACCTCGTCCTATCGCTACCGCCGCCGCTACGGCCATTTCGGCGAGCGGGCGCAGTTCGTGCCTTACCCCTATTGTTTCCGCTGCCCCTACGGCAAGAAGAAGGACGACTGCGGCCTGTACTGCGTCGACCAGTTCGCCCGCCTGTTCGACACCGAATATTGCGGCGTCTGGGACCCCAAGACCAACCAGTCCGAATACGCCGCCTTCTACGTCGAAGCCATCCAGGGCACCGGCGGCTATGTCATCCCGCCGACCGGCTATTTCGAGAAGCTGGATAAGGTGCTGAAGGAGCGCAAGATCCTGCTGGTGGACGACGAGGTCCAGATGGGCTTCTACCGCGCCGGCAAGTTCTGGGGGCTGGAGAACTTCGACGTCAAGCCGGACATCGTGGTGTTCGGCAAGGCGCTGACCAACGGCCTCAACCCCATCGCCGGCCTGTGGGCCAGGGAAGAACTGATCAATCCGCAGGTCTTCCCGCCGGGCTCGACCCACTCGACGTTCTCGTCCAATCCGCTGGGCACCGCGGTGGCGCTCGAAGCCATCAAGCTGATGGCGGAGGTCGATTACGAGGCCATGACCGCCGAGAAGGGCGCCTATCTGCTGGAGGGGCTCAAGGAGCTGAAGAGGCGCTACCGCATCGTCGGCGACGTCGACGGCCTGGGCATGGCCTTGCGCATGGAGATCTGCGGCGACGACGGCTTCACCCCCGACAAGGCGATGACCGACCGCATGGTCGACGAGGCCATGAAGGCCGACCTCGACGTCGACGGCAAGAAATACGGCCTCGTGCTCGACATCGGCGGCTACTACAAGAACGTGGTGACCCTGGCTCCGTCGCTGGACATCAGCCGCGACGAAATGAACCTGGCCATCGCACTGCTCGACCGCTTGTTGGCGCGAGTGACGCGTAGGTAGAGTTGCCTGCCATAACATATGGACTGTTGGCCGGGGGTGGGCGATGCTGCGGTTAAACGGATGGGAATTCGGGTGACATGAGCTTTCTCCAGCGGCTCAATGCGCTGAAGACCAAAGTGTTCGGCGACAACATGTGGTCGGGCCCCGGCAATCACCGGAGCGCCCCGGCCGAGGCTGTGCCCATCCCGGACGTCAGCTTCCACCATCGCGGCGGACCCGAGGCGGTGCTGCTGATTCACGGACTGACCGGCACCCCCACCGAGATGCGCTTCATCGGCAAGCAACTGGCCGCCGCCGGCTTCACCGTCTACGGCATGCAGCTGGCCGGCCATTGCGGCAGCGAGACCGACCTGCTGGAGACCGGCTGGCCGGACTGGTACGCCAGCGTCGAGGCCGCCTGGGCCGAGATCGCCAGGCGCCATCACACCGTGTTCGCCGCCGGCCTGTCCATGGGAGCGGTGCTGGCTCTGATGCTGGCCGCCCGCCGGCCCGGCGCCGTCAAGGGGCTGGCGCTCTATTCCACCACCCTGTGGTACGACGGCTGGACCATTCCCAAGCTGCAGTTCCTGCTGCCGCTGTTCCTCTACACGCCGCTCGGCCTCAGGTACCGCTTCGTCGAGACCTGGCCCTACGGCATCAAGGACGAGCGCCTGCGGGCGCGCGTCGTCGCCAGCATGGAGGCGGGCGACAGCGCCGCCGCCGGCCCGCTGGGCATGGCCGGGCGATCCCTGCGCGAGTTGCGCAGTCTCGTCGCCCAGGTGAAGCGGGAGCTGCCCCAAGTCACCGTGCCGACGCTGATCCTGCATGCCAAGGATGACGACGTCACCTCGGTGAAGAATGCCGAGTATGTGGAACGCCATGTCGGCGGCCCGGTGCGCAAGGTGCTGTTGGACGACTGCTACCACATGATCACCGTCGACCGGCAGCGCCACGAGGTGGCGCGCGAGAGCATTGGGTTCTTCCGATCACTGTCTCTGGAAGGCGTGGCGGTAAAGAACGCCGCCGAGTGATGCGGGCTGGCCACAGTCGCCGCCTTTTTGCCTCGGCCAAAAAGGCGGAGTCGACAACTCCCTAAGATGTAGGTACTAACTTACTTTCGGGCTGGAGGCATTTTTGTGTCCGGACCGGTGGCAGGTACGGGTAAACGGGGGTAGCGTATGAATTCCTTTGTGCGGAGCCTTGCAGCGACAGCCATGACCGTGGCATTGGCCGCCTGCGCCGCCGTTCCCGAGGACCCCGAGGACCGTGCCGAATTCGAGGCCGTCAACGACCCGCTGGAACCCGCCAACCGTGCCATCTTCGAATTCAACCTGGCGATCGACCGGGCGCTGCTGAAGCCCATCGCCAAGGGGTATCGTGACGTGGTGCCGGATGAGGCGCAGCGCGGCGTGCACAACGCACTGAACAACCTGCGCAGCCCGCTGATTTTCGTCAACGATGTGCTGCAGGGCAACCCCGATCGCGCCGCCCAGACGCTGACCCGCTTCATGTTCAATTCCACCGTCGGCCTCTTCGGCCTGTTCGACGTGGTCGCCGACACCAACGGCCCGCGCTTCCACGGCGAGGACTACGGCCAGACCTTCGCCACCTGGGGCGTCGGCGAGGGTCCCTACCTGATGCTGCCGTTCTTCGGCCCGTCCAACCCGCGTGACGCCGTCGGCCTCGGCCTTGAATTCGTCGCCGATCCCACCGACTACTACTTCCACCGCCGCGACGCCGATTGGGCGCCATGGGTGCGGATGGGGGTCAACGTGGTCGACGAGCGGGTCCAACTGCTCGACCCGCTGGACGAACTGGAACGCGGCTCGCTCGACTTCTACGCCGCGCTGCGCAGCGTCTACCGTCAGCGCCGTGCCAACGACATTGCCAATAAGGATGTGTCCATGTCCGACATGGTCAAAGCGGGGGCGCCGAAGTGATCCGGTTGCCGCGCGGCAAGGCCGCGGCCCTGGTTGCCGCGGCGGTCTTGACGCTGGCCGTCCTGCCCGGCCGCGTGGCGCTGGCGCTGGAGCCCGAAACCGCCAAGGCTTTCGTCGTCCGGGCCGTCGATGACGCCATGACCACCTTCGCCGGCAAAAGCCTCAGCCGCGAGGAGCGCGCCAGCAAGCTGCGCGACACCATCACCCGCTACGCCGACCCCGGGGTGACCGCCGGGGATGTCCTCGGCCGCTATTGGGGCAAGGCCTCCGCCGACGAGCAGCGGCGCTTCAAGGCCACCCTGGTGGACTATGTGGTGGCGACCTGGAGCGAGTCGCTGAGCGACATCGACCCCAGCGCCAGGATTACCGTCACCGCCGCCGAAGCGACGGGCGACCGCGTCATCGTCCACACGGTGGCGACCCAACCCAACGAGCCTCCCGGCAACGTCGACTGGCTGATCGCCAGCGACCCCACCGGCCGCACCATCGCCACCGACGTCACGGTGGGCGGCGTCAGCCTGACCAACACCATGAAGGCCGATTTCACCGCGGTGCTGCGGGCCAATTCCGGCCAGATGGATGCCCTGCTGGCCGCCATGAAGAAGAAGATGGACGCGCCGGCCAAGTGAATCGCCTGCCTTGGCACGGGCCGCGCCCCTGGGCCCGCCGGCGTCAATCCATCCGCCCGATCACTTCGACGATCACCTCCGCCACCCCCGCGGCGAGCAGGCCGAGCGGGCGGGCGGCCGCCTCCGACAGATCGATGCCGCGGCCGTTGCCATAGGGGCCGCGGTCGTTGACCCGTACCACGACGCTGTGGCCGCGGTCGGGCCGGCTGACCTGGAGCAGGGTGCCGAAGGGCAGGCTGGGATGGGCGCAGGTGTGGTCGGCGGGATCGAAACGCTCGCCGCTGGCGGTGGGCTTGCCGCGGTAGGCCTGGCCGTACCACGAGGCGACAACCGCATCGGCGCCGCGGGACGGCAGGGTCTGTACGGCGATGGCGGTCAGCGCCAGCAGGTAGAGGGTGGCGATTCGGGCGAAGGGGGAGGGGTGTGTCTTGGTCATGGCCCCAGCGTAACCGGGGGTGGAGACATGGTCTGTTAAGTCGGCCACACAATGCCCGTTCGCTGTCTTCCACCCCTTCCTTTGGGCGAGGCGGCGGCCTATGCGGGTAGGTCGGGGTAGGGTGCCGAACGGGCGGCGTTGCTGTGTTAAGCGTGCCTGATATGCGTTCGTCCTCCCCCGAACGGGCAGGACACGTCTTGCAACGCAAAACTCGATGTGCTAGTTAACCGACGCACTTTTCCGGGCAGCTCCGTGCGGGCGCCGAAAAGTCAGACAGAACAAAAAGTTACGTCCGCCGGTCGACCCTAAACCCAAGGACTTGCCCAGGTGCCATCGGAAACCATTGGCGTGATCGCCGAACGCTACGCCACCGCGCTGTTCGAACTCGCCGTCAGCGGCGATGTCCTCGACCAGGTGGCGGGCGACCTCAAGACGTTGAAGGCGATGATCCGCGCCAGTGCCGATCTTCGCCGCCTGTTCGACAGCCCGGTGTTGTCCCGCGCCGACCAGGGCCGCGCCGTCGGCGCCGTGGCCGCGGCGGCCGGCTTCAACCCGCTCACGGTCAACTTTCTCGGCCTGGTGGCCCAGAACCGCCGCCTGTTCAGCACGGGCGGCATGATCGAATCCTATCTCGGCCGGCTCGCCAAGCGGCGCGGCGAGGTGGCGGCCTCCGTGACAACCGCGGTTCCGCTCTCTCCGGCCCAAGTCGAAGCCCTGACCACCTCCCTCAAGACGGCCTTCGGCGGCAATGTCGCCGTCGAGGTCGCGGTCGACCCGGACCTCCTGGGCGGTCTGGTGGTGAAGGTCGGGTCGCGTATGGTTGACAGTTCACTGAAGACACAGTTGCAGCACCTCAAGCTCGCCATGAAAGGGGTCGGATAATGGAAATCCGCGCCGCGGAGATATCCGCAATCCTGAAGCAACAGATCGCTAATTTCGGCACCGAGGCGGAAGTCGCCGAGGTAGGCCAGGTGCTGTCGGTCGGTGACGGTATCGCTCGCGTGCATGGCCTCGACAAGGTCCAGGCCGGTGAGATGGTCGAGTTCCCCGGCGGCATCAAGGGCATGGCGCTGAACCTCGAGACCGACAATGTCGGTGTCGTGATCTTCGGCGATGATCGCACCATCAAGGAAGGCGACATCGTCAAGCGGACCGGCGCCATCGTCGACGTTCCCATCGGCAAGGGCCTGCTCGGCCGCGTCGTCGACGCGCTGGGCAATCCCATCGACGGCAAGGGCCCCATCGACTCGGCCGAGCTGCGTCGCGTGGACGTCAAGGCCCCGGGCATCATCCCGCGTAAGTCGGTGCATGAGCCCATGTCGACCGGCATCAAGGCCGTCGACGCCCTGATCCCCATCGGCCGCGGCCAGCGCGAGCTGGTGATCGGTGACCGTCAGACCGGCAAGACCGCCATTCTGATCGACACCATCATCAACCAGAAGACCTGGAACTCGGGTGACGACGAGAAGGCCAAGCTCTACTGCATCTATGTCGCCGTCGGCCAGAAGCGCTCGACCGTGGCGCAGATCGTCAAGACGCTGACCGACTACGGCGCCATGGAGTACACCGTCGTGGTGGCCGCCACCGCCTCGGAGCCGGCGCCGCTGCAGTTCCTGGCGCCCTATGCCGGCTGCGCCATGGGCGAGTACTTCCGCGACAACGGCATGCATGCCCTGATCATCTATGATGATCTGTCCAAGCAGGCCGTCGCCTATCGCCAGATGTCGCTGCTGCTGCGCCGCCCGCCGGGCCGCGAAGCCTATCCCGGCGACGTGTTCTACCTTCACTCGCGCCTGCTCGAACGTGCCGCCAAGATGGGCGACGCCGCCGGTGCCGGTTCGCTCACCGCCCTGCCGGTGATCGAGACCCAGGCCAACGACGTGTCGGCCTACATCCCGACCAACGTGATCTCGATCACCGACGGCCAGATCTTCCTGGAATCGGACCTGTTCTATCAGGGCATCCGTCCGGCCGTGAACGTCGGCATCTCGGTGTCG
>JACPDP010000061.1 GCA_016183945.1 Magnetospirillum sp. | reverse complement strand
GCCGCGCCGCCAAATCTGCCGAGATCGACTCGGCCAAACGCTCGATTCCCCCCATCCCCACGCCTCCGCTCCATCAAGGGCGGACTCCTTGAATCACGCGGGGATTCCTGACGTCAAGAAAACTGATCCGTGGTGAGATTCGGGCCGGCTGAAGGGTTGATCACAGCCCGCCACCCGGTGCACCATGGCGGCCACAGGACAAGACGGAGGCAACGTTGGGCCGTATTCTGTTCGAGCTTCCCCGCCCGGCGGTGCCGGTCCTTGGCGAGGACGCGCTTTACCCGGTGCGCCGGGTGTTCTGCGTCGGGCGCAACTATGCCGGCCACGCCCGCGAGATGGGCGGCAACCCGGAGCGGGAAGAGCCGTTCTACTTCACCAAGCCGGCCGATGCCCTGGTTCCCGGCGGCGGCGACATCCCCTATCCGCCCGGCACCGGCAACCTTCACCACGAAGTCGAGCTGGTGGTGGCGGTGGCGGCACCGCTGTTCCGCGCTGCCCCCGCGCTGGCCGCAAACGCCATTTTCGGCTATGCCGTCGGCCTCGATCTCACCCGGCGCGACCTGCAGTTCGCCGCCCGCGACAAGGGCCGCCCCTGGGACCTCGGCAAGTCGTTCGAGAATTCGGCGCCGCTGTCGGCCCTGGTGCGCAACCCGCTGCCGCTGACCGCGGGCGCGGTGACGCTGACGGTGAACGGCCGGATTCGCCAGCAGGGCGACCTTTCGCATATGATCTGGGGGGTGCCCGAGGTACTGGCCCACTTGTCGCAGTTCTACCACCTCGGTCCCGGCGACCTGGTGTTCACCGGCACGCCCGAGGGTGTGGGTCCGGTGGTCCCCGGCGACCGTCTGGCGGGGCGGGTGGACGGCGTCGGGACGCTGGAGGTGTCCATCGTGGCGGGCAATTGACAATCGATCCGAGTTACAAACATTTGGAATAAGATTTCGGACCGTTGTAGTCTGGCGACGCAAAAGAGGGGGGGTGGGTTTAGCCATGGCCGTACCGACGAAGGAGGATCTCGAGGCCGCACCGGACGTGCTGCTGGAAGGGTCCTACTGCACAGCCGTCGAGCACTTCTTCAAGCCGGAGTCACGCGACCTGATCGGCCGCTTTCTGACCGGTTTCGTCGATTCGCTGATCATCACGCCCACCGAACTGGTCCATTCGGCAAAATATCAGAAACGCCTGCACGATTCCGGGCGGGTGCTGATGAACGTGGTCGACAAGATCGCCACCATGCAGGCGCGCTACAAAAGCGAAAGTTCCGCCAAGCGGGTCAAGGAATTGCACACCCTGGTCAGCGCCGCCTCGAAAAAGGTGTGGGACGACGACAAGGAACGGCCGGTTCCCAACATGACGCCGGAAACCTTTCCGGCGGTGATCGCCCGCTTCACCGACAAGGACCGCGACTACAACATCAACCGCACCCTGGCCGAGTACCTGTCCCAGTTCAAGGTGTGGAAGGAAAAGGTCGCCGTCCTGGTGCGCCTGGTGCGGGTCACCCAGGGCAAGGATGAAAACCGCTTCGTCGAGACCCTGCTGGGCGAGTGCCTCAAGAGCGAGTCCTGCCTGGATCAGCTGCTGGCCATGCCCGATCGCCTGGAGGCCCGCTGCATCGATCTGATCGACCTGTGGAAGGGTGAGTGGCAGGCGCGCGATACCGCCGCCGAGTCGGTGGCGGAAATCAATACCCTGGTCGCCGAGGGCGTCTGTCCCAGCCTGAAGTCCGGGCTGGAATACTCGCTGCTGCGCACCCTGGCCGGCAAGATGCCGCTGCGCTCGGCCGAGCCCGACCAGGAAATCCAGGCGCTGTTCGACATGTTCAAGCGCATGTGGATCGGCAACACCCTGATCGGCACCTCCAAGGCGCTGGCGCTGCTGGAGAAGCGGCAGGCCCGCTACATCAACAACGAGACCATCACCGACCTGCTGCGCGAGCGCAAGGTGCTGGCCGACCGCGTCAGCTACCTGATGCAACTGGCGGGACTGGCCATCGGCCAGAGCAACCGCACCACGCTGAAGACCTTCATCGAGCATTATTTCGGCGACCGCGACTTCATCCCGCGCGTCGTCGCCGGCCAGGACCCGCCGGTCCCCAAGATGCAGACCTTGGGCACCGCCTATCGCACCATCCGCGGCTCATGGCTGCCGGATACCGACAAGGGCACCTACATGGCGCAGGTGGAAGCCGCCCAGGCCGATCTGATCAAGCGCTCGCGCCTGCTCGAGCAGGTGGACAAGAAGGGTGGTTCGCCGGCACAGAAGGTGCTGACCCTGCTCGATATGTGCCGCAAGAACACCTTCATCGAAGGCCGCAACATGGATGGCGTCAAGCAGGCCATGGAAGGCTACCTGCAGGAGCCCGGCTTCCTCAGCGACTACATCGGCACCTCGCAGGGCGAGGACCGCGACCGCAAAGTCCAACTGCTGGTCAAGACCCTGGCGAGCTTCGGCATCCGCTTCAACGTCTGAGGCCCGTTCCAGGATTCTGTCACCCCCTCCCCCGCGGGGGCGGGATATTACCGGAACGACCACGCCACGATGGCAATCACCGCCAGCACGGCGCAGGCGCCCATCAGCAGGTCGCGTAGCTGACGGGTCTTCTTGATCTCGTCGGCATGTCGGCGCTGCATCCAGCGAACCGTCACCTCCACCGCAGCGGCCCCGGCGAAGTCGGTGAAGACGCCGTAGATCGAGGTCGGCTCGAAGACGCCGTCGTCATGTTCGTGGATCACCGCCCGCGACCAGGTCTCGTCCGCCTCGAACTGGTGCACCCAGTCCGACACCACGCGGCGCGCCCCCACCCGCCGCTGCGGGTATCCCGGCTCCTCGCGGCTAAACACGAACTCGTGGCCACCCACCCCGCAGATGCGGGTATTGCCTGTCTCAGCCGCCATTTTGCCACCTCTCCCCCGACGGATAGACGATGATAGCGCCCTACGCGCCCTTCGAACAGCCCCCCGCCTAGCCGAGTGCGTGGCCCTGTACCCCTTAGGGGCCTTTGCTGCGGGGCGGTGGTAGCGGCGACAATCCTCTCGCCAGTCCCCTGGAGGCGCCCCCGGCATGAACGACCGCACCCCCCTGCTGTGCATCGGCGTACCGGTCCGCAACGGCGAGGCCTACCTCGCCGAGACGCTCGACTGCGCCATATCGCAGAGTTTCGGCGACTTCGAGCTGGTCATTTCCGACAACGCCTCCACCGACGCCACCTCCGACATCTGCCGCACCTTCGCCGACCGCGACCGCCGCATCCGCTACACCCGGGTGGATCGCAACATCGGCGCCGGACCCAACTTCAACCGAGTCTTCGCCTTCTGTCGTTCGCCGCTGTTCAAGTGGATGCCGCACGACGATCTGCTGGCGCCCGATTACCTGGAGCGCTGTGTCCGCCTGCTCAAGGCCGACGCCGGGGCGGTGCTGGCCCATGCCGCGGTGCGGATGATCGACGAGGACGGCCATCCGCTGGCCGCCCGCGGCGACGGACGCGTCCTGGGGCCGGATGGCCGGCCGATGATGCTGTCCGAAACGCTGCATCTGGCCGAAGGCGACCTGCCGCAGCACCGCTTCCGTGACGTCCTGCGGCGGATGAACTGGTGCACGGCGGCGCTGGGAGTGATCCGCGCCGAGGTGCTGCGCCGCACCCACATGCACGGCCGCTTCTACGGTGGCGACTACGTGCTGCTGGCCGAGTTGGCGCTGCTGGGGCGCTTCCTCCAGGATGACGAGCCGCTCTACCTCAAGCGGGTGCACGGCGGCATCAGCGTCCACCTCAGCAGCCGGGATCGCGCCCGCATGGTCGATCCATCCCGGCCGCCGGGTTTGCCCGGCCTCACCCTGCGGCTGGCCTTCCTCAAGGCGTTGTCGGTGACACGGCTGTCGCCGGGGCAGAGGCTGTCCTGCCTGACGACGGTGGCCCGCGTCTCGCTGCGCAACCCCCTGCTCCACCGGCTGCTGCCCCGTGGCTTGCGCAGCCTGCCGCTGCTCGGCCGCCGCCTGGAAGCGCCGTGAACATCAACGGCGAGTATCGTGTTCCCGCCCCGCGCGAGGCGATCTGGCAGGCGCTCAGAGACCCTGCCACGCTGCTTGCCTGCATCCCCGGCTGCGAGGAGGCGACCCAGGTCGGCGACGGCGTCTATGAGGGGCGCATCGCCGTCCAGGTCGGCGCGGTGAGCACGGTCTATGCCGGCCGCGCCACCGTCGGCGAGGCGGAATTTCCCGCCCACTATGTGATCTCGGCGCATTTCCACAGCCCCACCGGCGGCTTTGCCGACGGGGTGGCGACGGTGACGCTGGCCAGCGAGCAGGACGGCACCCTGGTGGGTTACCGCGCCCGCCTGTCCCCCGGGGGACGCCTGACCACCGTCGGCGAGCGCCTGCTGCGCGGCGTGGCCATCCGCATGGCCAACGAGTTCTTCGCCCGCCTGATCCCGCTCGACCGCGCCCCCCCGAAGCCGCATCCGCATTTCGTGGTGCTTCAGCCCATCGCCCCGGCGGCGCCCCCCCTGCGCCCGCCGCCGGCCGCCGAACCGCCGCCGCCACGCCGCGGCAGGGGGGCCATGCTGGTGGTGGTGGGCGGCGGCCTGTGGCTGCTCATTGTGGCCTTGCTGTTCTGGCCGCGGGGATGAACCACAGCAGCGCCAGCCCCTGCAACACCGCCGGAATGGCCAGGGCGACACCGTAGGCCTCGGCCGGCCAGCGCCCCTCCACCGCAGGCCACAGCCGGATCACCACCCCCAGGCCCCACTGCACGGCGAAGGCGGTGAGGAACATGGTGAGGTTGAGGCTGGTGTTGACCCGTCCCGCCACCCGCACCGGAAAGATCTGGGTGAGCACGGCGTAGTTCACCGCGCTGGAGGTGCCGAAAAAGCCGTAGACCGCCGACAGCAGCAGTGGCGCCCCACTCCCCCCCGCCGCCATGACCAGGGTGGCCAGCGCGAACACCGTCATGCCGGCCCCCCCCACCACCACCGTCGAAATCCCCAGCCGCCCCAGCCGCTCGGCGATGGCGCCCATGGAGAGGTAGCCCAGCGCCATGGCGGCGGCCATCACCGTCAGCCCGCCGGCGGCCGCCTCGGAGGACAGCCCGGCCACGTCGCGCAGCCACGGCCCGGCCCACAGCCCCTGGATCGCCATGAAACTGCCCATGGACACCGCCGAGATGGGCGCGATGCGCCAGAACAGGCGGTTGCGGAAAATCTCCAGGACGTCGGCCACCTGCGCACGCAGGGACCCGCCGCCCGGCGGCATGGGCTTGTCGGGCACCGTCCGCCACAACACAGCCGCCGCCGCCAGCGTCAGCACCGCCAGCCCGGCATAGACGCCGCGCCAGTCGAACACGGACAGCGCCGCCTGCACCGGCGCCGTCGCCGCCACCGCTCCCAGCCCTCCGGCACCCAGGATGACGCCGTTCATCAGCGGCAAGCGCGAGCGCTCGAACCACTGCACGTTGGCTTTCAGCGGCGCCATCAGGCAGGAGGCCACGCCCAGCCCCACCAGGGCGCGCCCCGCCACCAGCACCGGCACGCTCTCCGCCAGGGCGAAGGTGGCGGCGCCCAGGGCGGCGAACAGCAGCAGCAGAGCCTCGACGCGGCGCGGCCCGAAGCGGTCGAGCAGGATGCCCAGCGGCAGTTGGAAGGCGCCGAAGGTGATGAAATAGACTCCGGTCATCAGCCCGATATCACCGGCGTCGAGTTCGATGCTGCGCGCGATTTCCGGCGCCAGCACCGCATTGACGGTGCGGTAGAGGTAGGAGAGGAAATACCCGGCGGCAAACGGGAGCAGCACCCTCAACGCAAGCACCGGAGCCGGGAGTGATTGGGTCATGGCGCCGCTCCGGAATGGCAAGTGGTATCACCATTCCACCAAGCGGGATGGGGGTCAAGCCGAGGCTTAAAAACCACCACTGCCTGTTACTGACGTACTGCGGTGCCGGGCCTCCCCTGCCGCAGGCGGGGGAGGGAAGGTGGGGGCCCAAGCGAAGCGCGGGAGTGGTGCCGGCGGAAAAACTCCCGCCTCGCTTTCGCTCGTTGGGCCCCCACCCTGCCCTCCCCCGCCTGCGGCAGGGGAGGAGAAATCTGTTCTACCCCCTGACCGTCTTGCGGCACCAGGTCGCGGCGCGGCGGCAGGATTCGGCGCATTCCTTGAGGCGGATATCGCTGGCGGCATGCCTCTCGCAGGCGGTGGCGCAGCGATCGGCGACCTCGGCTGCGACCTGGCAGGTCAGATGGTGCAGCCGCGAGCTGCGCATCATGAAATTGGCATTGGTTTCGGTGATGTCGGCACAGTCGAGCAGCAGTTGGACCAATTCCCACTCCGCCACTTCCCCGCCCTGCTGGATGCCGTGGATCGCCGCCTCGGTGCAGGCGCGATGGGCATTGACGCAGGCATCGGCGCAATCGGTGAGAGGCATGAGATGTTCTCCCCCTTGTTCATATGCAATCACAAGGGTGCAATCGTTACGCATCCCCGTCAACGCGAAAAGGCCCGGCGATGATCCGCCGGGCCCGGAGAAAACCGCACAAACATGCGGGGCGGGACGCCCGCGCTCCACGGCCACCAGCCGCCATTGCGGCGGCGGCAATCAATCCGCGTAGGTGTATTTGCCGCCCTTCCAAACATATACGACATACCCCGGCGCGGTGACGTCGCCCTTGGCGTCGAACCCGAGATTGCCCAGCGTGGTGTCGAACCTGTCCGACTTCAGGACCTGGGCCACCTTCTTCCGGTCGGTGCTCTTGGCCTTCTCGACCGCCTGCGCCCAGGTCTGAATGGTCGCGTAGGTGTAGAGGGTGTAGGCCTCGGGCTCGTAGTTCTGGTCGCGGAAATACTTCACCAGCGCGGCGTTGCCGGGAATCAGGCGCGGATCGGGGCTGAAGGTCATCAGCGTGCCCTCGCCGGCGGCACCGGTGATGGCCCAATATTCCTCGGTCATCAGGGCGTCGCCGCCCATCAGCACCGTCTTCATGCCCTGGTCGCGCATCTGGCGCACGATCAGGCCGGCCTCGGTCTTGTAGCCTCCGAGATAAAGCAGATCGATCCTGGCCTGCTTCAGCTTGGTGACCAGCGCCGAATAGTCCTTCTCGCCGGCGGTGTAGGCCTCGTACATGGCCTCCTTGACCCCCAGCTTGCCGAGGTTTTCCCGGGTCTGGTCGGCCAGGCCTTTGCCGTATTGCGACTTGTCGTGAAGGATGGCGACGGTCTTGCCTTTGAAATGCTTGGCGATGTATTCGGCCGCCGACTTGCCCTGCTGGTCGTCGCGGCCGCAGACGCGAAAGACGTTGGGCAGCCCGCGCTCGGTGTATTTGGGGTTGGTCGAGGCCGGCGAGATTTCCAGGATGCCGGTCTCGGCATAGACCTCGGAGGCCGGGATGGACGAGCCGGAGCAGTAGTGGCCGGCGACGAACGGCACCTTCTTGGCCGCCATGTCGTTGGCCACCGCCACTGCCTGCTTGGGATCGCAGGCATCGTCGCCGATCAGCATCTGCACCTTCTGCCCCAGCACGCCGCCCTTGGCATTGAGGTCCTCGACGGCCTTGACGGCACCGCGGCGGAACTGCTCGCCGATGGCCGCCTCGGAGCCGGTGATGGGTCCCGCCATGCCGATGGTGATGTCGGCCCGCGCCACGCCCGCCTGCCCCACCAGGGCGGCGGCAACGGCGGCCAGCGCCAATGTCCTGATCGTCCTCATGCCCTTGTCCCTCCTGCCGATAGAAAATCCGCTGGAGGGGAGTGTAGCAGCCGCGTCACACCCTGACGAGATGGACGTCGGTGATCGGCTTCTTGCCATGGCTGACCTTCAGCGAGCGGCGCACCGCCACGCGGGCGGCCTCGCGCACCACCGCGTCGTCCTTGCGCGCCTTGACCGGCAGTTCCTCGATGGCATCGCGCACCGCCTCGACCACCGCCTCGTGCTCCTCGGCCTCGTGGGCGGCGTCGAGCAGCCCCAGCGCGGTGAGCTGCGGCTCGCCCAGCAGCTTGCCGAAGCGATCGACCACGATGGTCACCACCGCCGAGCCATTGTAGACCATGCGCCGCCGGTTGCGCAGCACCTCGGAATTCAGCGGCACCAGCCGCGGCCCATCGACGCACAGCTTGCCGTGCGGCACGTTGTCGACGATCTCGGGCGTGCCGGGGCCAAGCCGCACCACGTTGCCGTTGGTGACCTCCAGCGCCGCAGGCACCTGACAAGCCAGCGCCAGACGGGCGTGCTCCTGGATGTGGCGGGCCTCACCATGCACCGGGATGGCGACCTTGGGACGCACCAGCTGATACATGGTCTCCATCTCGTCGCGCGCCGGGTGGCCGGAGACGTGGACGAACTCGTCCTTCTCGGTCACCACCTCGATGCCCAGCCTGACCAGGTCGTTCTGCAGCTTGAAGATCGGCTTCTCGTTGCCGGGGATGATGCGCGACGAGAAGATCACCACGTCGCCCTTGCCCAGGGTGACATGGGGATGGTCGTCGCCGGCGATGCGGGCCAGGGCGGCGCGCGGCTCGCCCTGGCTGCCGGTGCAGAGGAAGACCACCTTGTCCTTGGGCAGGTAGGCGGCGTCGTGGTCGGTGAGGAAGGGCGGCAGATCGGTGAGGTAACCGTTGGCCCGCGCCGCCTTGTCGATGCGCCACAGGCTGCGGCCCACCAAGGCGACATGCCGGTCATGGGCGGCGGCGGCCACCGCCACGCTCTCCATCCGGGCGACGTTGGTGGCGAAGCAGGAAACCGCGATGCGGCCGTCGTAGCGGCCCAGCAACCCGATCAGGCTGGCGCGCACCTCGGCTTCCGAGCCGGAATGGCCCTTGGTGAAGACATTGGTGGAATCGCCCACCATCGCCAGCACGCCCTCGCGGCCCAACCGGCGCAGCGCCTCAAGATCGGACGGCAGCCCGATCTGCGGGTCGGGATCGAACTTCCAGTCGCCGGTATGCACCACCGTGCCGGCCGGGGTGCGGATGGCCAGGGCGTTAGGTTCGGGGATGGAGTGGGTCAGCGACACCATCTCGATGTCGAAGGGGCCGACCTTGAAGCGGCCGCCCAACTCGACCGCGTGCACCGGGACCTTCCCCGCCAACCCGACCTCGTGCAGCTTGGCGTGCAGGATGGCGGCGGAGAATGGCGTGGCGTAGACGGGGCATTTCAGCTGCGGCCACAGATACTGAATGGCGCCGAGATGATCCTCGTGGCCGTGGGTGACGACCAGCCCCACCAGCTTGTCCTTGCGCTCGGCAATCCAGGCCGGATCGGGCATCACCACATCGACCATCGGCATGGTGTCGTCGCCGAACGAGACGCCGAGGTCGACCATCAGCCATTTGCCATCCCAGCCATAGAGGTTGAGATTCATGCCGATCTCGCCGGCCCCGCCGAGGGGGACGAACAGCAGTTCCTTGTCGGTCATCGGCACGCTTTACCCTTCATTATCACAGCTTATCTTCCCGTCACCCCCGCGAAGGCGGGGGTCCACGGTTCCGCCTAAGCGAACGGCGCCGTGGATTCCCGCCTTCGCGGGAATGACGGGTTAAAGCTCATCATTTCTCCAGCCTGGCATTCCGGCGGTGGATTTCCAGCAGGCCGCGCAGGGTGAGATCGGCGTCGAGGTGGTCGATATCCTTGGTGGCCTCGGCGAACAGCGGCGCCAGGCCGCCGGTGGCCACCACCAGCATCTCGGCGCCGAATTCGGCCTTGATGCGCATCACCAGACCTTCGATCAGCCCGACATAGCCCCAGAAGATGCCCGACTGCATGGCCGGCACGGTTGCCTTGCCGATCACCTGCTTGGGGCGGCCGATGGCGACACGGGGCAGCTTGGCGGCGGCCATATGCAGCGCCTCCAGCGACAGATTGATGCCGGGCGCGATGGCACCGCCGCAGTAATTGCCCTCGCTGTCGACCACGTCGAAGGTGGTGGCGGTGCCGAAGTCGATGACGATCAGCGGCCCCTGATAGCATTTGTGCGCCGCGACGGCGTTGACCAGGCGGTCGGCGCCGACCTCCTCGGGCCGGTCGAGGCGGACCTCGATGCCCAGTTCGACGCCCTCGTCGCCCACCACCAGCGGTTCGCAGGCGAAATAGCGGCGGCACAGCGTCTTCAGGCTGAACACCATGGCCGGAACCACGCTGGCGACGATGGCGGCGGTGACCGCCTTGCGCTCCAGCCCGGCGATGGACAGCAGTTGCGTCAGCCACACCCCCAACTCGTCGGCGGTGCGTTCGGTGTCGGTGGAGGCACGCCATTCGCCGCGCACCTGCTCGCCGTCGAACACGGCGAAGACGATGTTGGTGTTGCCCGAATCGATGGCGAGAAGCATGACAGGCTACCTCGGAAAATAGACGTCGCCGGCCAGGACGCGGCGAACTCCGCCGGCCCCCTGATCCAGCAGAAGAGCGCCCTGTTCGTCAAGGCCGGTGAAGGTTCCGGTCAGCGTCTCCCCCTCCAGGCGCACCACCATGGGGTCGTTCAGCCCCCGCGCCCGTGCCAGCCAGGCCTCACGGAGGGCAACGAAGCCCTCGGCCCGCCAGCGTTGCAGCCAGGGCAGAAAGCGGCGGCAGAAGGCGGCCAGGACCTCGCCGGCATCGGCGCTTCCCCCGGCGGCGGCCAGCGCAATCGCCGGATACAGCGTCTCGGTGGGAGCCTGCACCACGTCGACGCCGAGCCCCAGCACCAGCCAGCCGTCCTCCGGCTCCAGCAGCATGCCGGCGATCTTTTTGCCGTCGCACAGCACGTCGTTGGGCCATTTGCAGCGGAATTCGGCCGGCGCCAGTTCGGACAACGCCTCGCACAGCGCCAGCGCGGCGGCGAACCCGGTCTGGGCGGCCTCGGCCAGCGGGCGGTCGAGGCGGATCAGGAGGGAACAATGCAGGTTGCCGGGCGGACTCACCCACTCGCGGCCGCGCCGGCCGCGTCCCGCCGTCTGCGCACCGGCCGCCACCACAAGCAGCCGCGCCTCGTCATTGGTGCTGCCGACGCTGTCCAGCCATCTCAGGCCGAACGGCGCCGGCAAATCCCGAATGGTCATCCCGCGGGAAACAGCACGGCCGCCGCCGCCTTCGCCCCGCTCACCAGCGGCGCCGGCAGGAAGGTGAACACCAGCACCACCGCGGTGGAAGCCACCATCACCAGCCGGACCGAGCGGCTCTGCACCCGGTCGAAGGTCTCCACCGCGTCGTCGAAATACATCACCTTGACGATGCGCAGATAGTAGAAGGCGCTCACCACGCTGGTCAGCACGCCGAGGATGGACAGGGTGTACAGCTCTGCCTGGATGGCGGCCATGAACACGTAGAACTTGCCCCAGAAGCCGGCCAGCGGCGGAATTCCCGCCATGGAGAACATCAGCACCGCCAGCGTGAAGGCCATCATCGGGTGGGTCTTGGACAGCCCGGCGAGATCGTCGATGCCCTCGACCAGGCGACCCTTGACCCGCATGGACTGGATCACTGCGAAGGTGCCCACGGTCATGAACAGGTAGATGGCCAGATAGATCAGGACCCCCTGGATGCCCATATCCGTTCCGGCGGCAACGCCCACCAGAATGAAGCCGACATTTCCGATCGAGCTGTAGGCCATCAGGCGCTTGACGTTGGTCTGGGCCACGCCGGCGAAACCGCCGACGACCATGGACAGAATGGCCACGAAGGTCACCACCTGGCGCCACTGGATCAGCAGGTCGGCGAAGGGACCGACCAGGACGCGGGTCAGCAGGCACAGGGCGGCGATCTTGGGGGCCACGGCGAAGAAGGCGGTCACCGGGGTAGGCGCGCCCTCATAGACGTCGGGCGCCCACATGTGGAAGGGCACCGCCGCCGCCTTGAACGCGAAGCCCGCGATGAGCAGCACCAGCCCCAGCAACAGGCCAGGCGACAGCGTCCCGCCCACCGCTCCAGCGATGCCCCGGAAGTAGGTGGTGCCCGTGGCGCCGTAGATGAGGCTAATGCCGTAGAGCAGCAGCGCCGAGGAGAATGCCCCCAGCAATATGTACTTCACCCCCGCCTCGTTGGAGCGCAAGTCGCGGGTAGCGTAGGCCGACAGCACGTAGAAGGTGAAGCTCAGCCGCTCCAGGGCGATGTAG
>JACPDP010000059.1:2854-10892 GCA_016183945.1 Magnetospirillum sp. | reverse complement strand
GGCGGGGGAGGTCGGGTGGGCGCCCAACGAGCAAAGCGAGGTGGGAGTGGTGCCGGGCGGACAAACTTCCGCGCTTCGCTTGGGCCCCCACCCTGCCCTCCCCCGCCTGCGGCAGGGGAGGAGAAGTCAAATGGCTGACCATGTCAGCATTATCGGCGGCGGCCCCGCCGGCCTGATGGCCGCCGAGATGCTGGCGGGACGCGGCCATGCGGTGCATCTGTTCGACGCCATGCCCTCGGTGGGACGCAAGTTCCTGCTGGCGGGCAAGGGCGGCATGAACCTCACCCATGCCGAGCCGCTGGGCCGCTTTACCACCCGCTACGGCGAGCGGGCCGACGCCTTTGCCTCCCTGCTGGCCGCGTTCGGTCCGGAGCAAGTGCGGGCCTGGGCCGCAGGCCTGGGCATCGACACCTTCGTCGGCAGCTCCGGCCGCGTGTTCCCCGCCGACTTCAAGGCGGCACCTCTGTTGCGGGCCTGGCTGCGGCGGTTACGGGAGTTGGGTGTCACCTTCCATATGCGACATCGCTGGCTGGGCTGGCGCGACGGGGCCTTGCGCTTCGCGGCACCGGCCGGTGAGGTATTGGCTTCCCCCGCCGCCACCGTGCTGGCCCTCGGCGGTGCCAGTTGGCCGCAACTGGGATCGGATGGTGGCTGGGTTTCCCTATTTGGCGTCGAGGTGGTACCGCTGAAGCCGGCCAATTGCGGCTTCGATGTCGCGTGGTCGGAGCATTTCCGCTCCCGCTTCGCCGGCCAGCCGTTGAAGGCGGTGGCGCTGTCGTTCGGCGGGCGGACAGTGCGGGGCGAGGCGATGATCTCCGATGCGGGCATCGAAGGCGGCGCGGTTTATACCCTGTCGGCCGCCCTGCGCGATGCCGGGGAGCCCACGCTTTTCATCGATCTCAAGCCCGACTGGAGCCTGGACAAACTGACCGCGGCGCTGGCCCGGCCCCGCGGCAGCCGCTCGCTGGCCACCCACCTGCACCGCACCACCGGTCTGGATGGGGTGGCGCTTGGACTGGCGCGCGAGCTGCTGGGGGCCAATATCACCGTCGAGGCGCTGAAGGCCTTGCCGCTACGGCTGAAAGGCCCCCGCCCCATCGCCGAGGCCATCTCGACCGCCGGCGGCATCCGCTTCGAGGCGTTGGACGATCGGTTGATGCTGAACAGCCGACCCGGCGTGTTCGCTGCCGGCGAGATGCTCGACTGGGAGGCGCCCACCGGCGGCTACCTGCTCACCGGCTGCTTCGCCACCGGGCGGCGGGCGGGGCTGGGAGCGGCCGAATGGCTCAGTCGCCGCCCTTCATCCGCAGGTCCCTGACCCGCACCGCCTTGCCCTGGCTGCGCGGCAGTTCGCCCGGCAGGCGCACCAGCACCTCGCAAGTGACACCGATCATCGACTTGATGTGATGGCGTACTTGATGGGCCAGATGGACACGGGTGTCCTCGTCACTGGCCTCCACTGCTTCGGCCTCGACGCTGAGATGGTCGAGCGAGCCCTGGCGCGTCACGACGAGCTGGTAATGCGGCGCGATGCCGGGGAGGCCCACCAGTACCGACTCGATCTGGCTGGGGAAGAGGTTGACGCCGCGGATGATCAGCATGTCGTCGTTGCGGCCGGTCACCCGCAGGATGCGCAGGTGGGTGCGGCCGCAGGCGCAGGGCTCGTCGGTCAGCTTGGTGATGTCGCGGGTGCGATAGCGCACCATGGGCAGGCCGACCTTGGTCAGGGTGGTAATCACCAACTCGCCCTGCGCGCCCATGGGCATTGGCTCCAGCGTATCGGGGTCGACCACCTCGAACAGGAAGTGGTCCTCCCAGCCGTGCAGGCCGTTGCGCGCCGTGCACTCGATGGCGACGCCGGGTCCCATGATCTCGGACAGGCCGTACATGTCGCAGGCGCGCAGCCCGAGACGGTGATCGAGCTCGGCCCGCATGGCCTCGGTCCAGGGCTCGGCGCCGAACACACCGACCCGCAAGGCCGAGGCCGCCAGATCGACGCCCATCTGCTCGGCCATCTCGGCGATGTTGAGGGCGTAGGACGGCGTCGCCGCCAGGACCTGGGCGCCGAAGTCGGTGATCAGCGCGATCTGGCGCTCGGTATTGCCGCCCGACATGGGCGTCACCGTGCATTTCAGCCGCTCGGCGCCGTAGTGGAAACCCAACCCGCCGGTGAACAGGCCGTAGCCGTAGGCGTTGTGCACCACCTCACCGGGGCGGACGCCGGTGGCAGCGAGCGAGCGGGCCATCAGGTTGGCCCAGGTGTCGATATCGCCCTCGGTATAGCCCACCACGGTGGGCTTGCCGGTGGTGCCCGAGCTGGCATGCAGCCGCACCAACTGCGGGCGCGGCACCGCGAACATGCCGAAGGGGTAGTTGTCGCGCAGGTCGGTCTTCACCGTGAACGGGAAACGGGCGAGGTCCTCCAGGCTGTTGAGGTCCTCGGGCGTCACTCCTGCGGCGTCGAAGGCCCGCCGGTAGTGCGGTACGTTGGCATAGACCCGCTCCAGCGTCGTCTTCAGCCGCTCCAATTGGAGCCGCCGCAGGCCCGCCCGGTCCAGGCGCTCAACCTCGGGCGCGAACATGTAGTCCGCGGCCATCTGCACGGTCATCGAAACCTCCCTAACCCTATCCCGCCCTCATTGTCGGAGCGGTTGATTTCGTCTATCGCCAGCCCGGAAACGCCCCCGGCCCCGGACGACCGGCGCCGCGCGCCGGGGTGAATGGTATGGCAAAACCCTGGGTGTGGGCGAAGCTGGTGACGATGGCCGCCTTCAAGGCCCAGCCGCCCAGCATCGCTGTCAGTCCGGCGGCGGGCAACGCCGCGTCGGCCAAGGTCGGCTCGGCACCCGCCACCACCAGCATCAGCACCGGCGCCAGATTGCCGCCCAGGGTGAAGGGCATGGAAAAACGCACCGCCGCCGCCGCCGCCCGCAGCGGAGCGCCGCCATCGGCCAGCTTGCGCCGATAGGCCATCCACACCAGCAGCCGCGCCGCCACCGCCGCCATCAGCGCCGCCGGCGCCCAGGCCGGCACGACGGTAAAGGCGCCGGCCATCACCAGGGCACCGCTGCCCTCGGCCAGGGCTGTCGAGATGATGAGCGGCACCATCAAAGGCTGGCGCCACGCCGGAATGCCCTTGGTGGCATGCAGGATGCGCGCCTGGCAATAGAGGTAGAGGACGGCTGGAATCCCCACCAGCGGCAGCACCCCGGGCCACAGCAAAGCGGCGGCGCCCAGCGGGAACAGCACGCCAGCCACCCAGGCTTCCCGGGTCATCCAGCTGTATCGGATGCCGATCATGACGTTGGCGGCCCGGAACGGCCGGCCGATTTCGAGGAAGACGCTGAAAAGGCCGAGGCCGACCAGCACCAGGCCGGCGAACAGCAAGCCGCGGTCGGGCTGGCCGAGATAGGCCGCCGCCGCCGCGAAGATCAGCAGCCCGGTGCCCGAGCCGCCGCCGACGAAGTTGCCCGCCGCCCGCATGTCCCAGGCGGCCTGGGGCGCGGGAGCGATGCCGTTGAACTGCCCGGTGGTGGTCATGGCATTTCCCACAGGTAATGGATGTTGGGCCCGGTGCCCAACTCCTCGTGCATGCGGAACGATTTGTTGGCTGCCAGCAGTTTGCTTACCTTGCTGTCGGGATCGTCGAGATCGCCGAACACCAATGCGCCTGAAATGCAGGAATTGACGCAGGCCGGCGTTGCCACCGGATCGAAGCCGGGGCGCAGGCCGGTGGCCAGGCCCTCGTCGATGCGGTCGACGCAGAAGGTGCATTTCTGCGCCACCCCCAGCAGGCGGGGATCGAAGTTGTAGGTCTCGGTCGCGGTGGGGCCGGATTCGTAAGCGGTGGTCTGCTCGGTCACTTTGTAGCGGGCCTGATAGGGACAGGCGATGATGCAGTAGCCGCAGCCGATGCAGATGTCGTAGTCGATGGTGACCATGCCGTCGGCCCGCTTCTTGGTCGCCGTGGTCGGACAGACATCGCGGCAGGGCGGCTTGTCGCAGTGCATGCACCCCACCGGCACGAAGACACGACGCACGTCGGGGAAGCTGCCCACCTCCATGTCCAGCACCTTGCGGTACTGAACGCCGGGGGGCGTACCGTTGGCGTGCTTACAGGCGGCGGTGCAGGTCTGGCAGCCGACGCAACGCCTCAGATCGGCGACCATTGCCCACTTGGTCATCGGCCGGCCCCCAATTTCTTGATCGAAACGCGCACCACGTCGGCGCCCGAGCCGGTGGCGTCGGTGAGGTCCATGTCCATGCCCGCCAGCTCGTTGAGGCTGGCCAGGTCGTAGTCCTTGGCGTGCGGCGTCGCCCAGTGGCCGAACTGACCGATCATCAGCACGGTATCGGGACGGATGCCGGCGCGCACCACGATCTTGGTCTTGACCGAACGGGTGTGCGAGGAGACCTCGACCACGTCGCCGTCGGCCAGGCCCATCTCGGCGGCCTTCTCGGTGTTCATGATCATGCCGCGATGGCCGGCGACGTTGTCGGCCACCTCCTTGATCATCTGCACGCCGACATTGACACCCCAGGCGTATTGCATGGAGCGCGCGGTCAGCAGCCAGAACGGGAAGTCGCGCGGGTCCTCGCCGGCCTTCTGCAACACCTTTTCCCAGATGCCGGGGAAGTCCTTCCATACCGGCAGCGCCTGATATTCCGACAACTGCTTGTCCCACCAGGTGATGCCCTTCTCCTTCAGCCGGTGGCCCAACTGGCGGCCCACCCGCATCAGGCGTTCCTGGTACGGCATCTCGAACCGCAGGCCGAGATCGAGCAGGCGCGGTTGCAGGTACCATTCCAGCCGCGGAAAATCGGTGACCTGGAAGCCGTTGTCGCGCCACCAGTCGAGGCCGTGAACCTCCTTGCCGTCGGTCAGTTCGGCCGAGGCGGCCTTGCAGTTGGCCTCCCAAATCTCTTCGACCGAATAGACCACGTCGTCCTTCAGCGAGAAGTCCCAGCGGCCGGAGCCGGCGCCCTGGCCGGTGACGCCGGCCCCCATGCCGCCGCTGACCAGCGGCACGCAGGCGGTGCCTTTGTTGATGGCCTGGTTGTACTTGGCCAGCAGGCCGGTGCGCCGGGCCAGTTCGGTCGCGATCCAGGTGAAATCGCGGGCGTCGCCCTGGGGGGCCTCGGTCACCGGCTGGCGCAGGGCGAAGCCGTGGTGGTCCCAGTACTGCTCGAAGAACTTGGTGCCGCCGATGCGGATGAGTTGCAGGCTCTCCAGGTCGATGGCGTCGGGCAGCAGGATATCGGCCATGTGGTTGGTTTCATCGCGGCTGTAGGCGAAGGCGACGATGAAGGGGAACCGCGCCATGGTGGCCGACAACTGCCGGGTATCCCAGAACGAGATCGCCGGATTGGTGCGGTAGACGAACCACACATCGGGCAAAGTCGGCTTGATCCACCCCTCCGGCGAGTTTTCCAGAAACATCCAGGCCAGATGTGTCGGCCCCAATGCTTGGCTCCATGGGCTGTTGGCAGCCAACGGAATCAGGGTGCGGTAACCGTTTCGGGTGGTCGGTCGCTCCTTCCAGTTTTCGGCATCGGTCTCATTCATGGGATAGGCCATGAAGCCGTCCTCGCCGGCCTTCACCGACGACAGCCGCGCGAAGGCGGGGCGGTTGAGGCGAACCGTGGTGCCCAGGGTGCCGCCCGGTACTTCCAGCGCCCCCACCAGGCAGGCCAGCAGGGTGCGGCCCCAGCAGCACTCGTAGCCGCCCCAGCCGTTGTTGACGGTCTTGCCCAGGGTGATGGCCACCGGCCGGAACGGCAGGGTGCGGCCCTCGATCTCGATGGTCTCGCCGACGCGGGCGTGCGAGAGATACTCGTTGGCGACGCGGCGGATGGTATGGGCCGGCACCTCGCAGACCTTTTCCGCCCATTCGGGGGTGTAGGGCTTCATGTGCTTGCACAGCCGGGTGAAGGCGGTCTCGCCCGGGGCGGCACCGTATTCATAGCGCTCGTCGTCGGCACCCAGTTCGATGGCTGCGAGCTGGAACTGCCCCTCGACCGCCGGGTCGATGCCGGGGGTATCGTAAGGCACGCCCTTGCCCGACCGCATGTCCCAGACCATGGGCTTCTTGGTCTCGGGGTCGCGCAGGTAATAGCCGCGCGGGCCGATCAGGTAGGGTGACGAGGTATGCTTGCGTAGGAATTTGACGTCGAGCGCCTCGCGGCCATGCTCGTGCAGCAGCACATGGATCATGGCGAACATGAAGGCGGGGTCGGTCTTGGGCTTGATCGGCACCCACTCGGCGGAGCAAGCCCCGGTCACCGACAGATGCGGCTCGACCTGGACGCGCTTGATGCCACGCTCGCGGGCCTCGGCGTGGCGCCATACGCCGCACACCCCGCCGGAAGCCTCGACGTTGGAGCCGAAGGAAATCAGGTACTCCGTCAGCGGGGTGTCGGGCGCCACGGTGAAGGCGCGGTGCCACAACTCGCCGTAGAGATGCTCCGAGTGGTAGCACTTGACGCCCTGGCCGGAGCCGAAGCTGAAGTCGATCGGTCCCCACGAGGCCAGAAAGGCCGGGAAGGTGCCCATGTAGTTGGCCGGCGTACCGCCGCCGCCAAAGGTGGCGGCCATGCGCGGGTAGCCGGACTCGTCCACCAGCCCCTGTTCACGAATACCGTTCAGCTTGTCGGCAACCAGTCCCAGCGCCTCGTCCCACGAGATGGCGACGAAGCCGGGGTCCTCGTCCCGCCCCTTCTTGGGGTTGGTCCGCTTCATGGGGGTGAGGACGCGGTGGGGGTTATAGGTCTTCTGCACCAAGCCAAACGCCTTGACGCAGACCCGGCCGCGGGCGGGATGGATGTCCTCCGCCGCGAAATTCGGCTCGACCTCGGTGGCGACTCCGTCCTTGACCTTGACGGTAAGCAGATCCGGCCCGGCGACGCACTGGTAGCAGTAGGTCGCGACCCGCTTTACCTCGACGCCCTTGGCCGGAGCGTCACTCATGACGCGGCCCTGGCCTTCTCTGCCTTCGCCTTGAGCCGACCCTTGGTCTGCTCGACATCGACCACAAAGCGGTTGTGGCGGCCCTTGCCGATGGGATCGAGGTTGTCGCGGGCGGCAATCTCGAAGATCACGGCGCGGCCCTTCACTTCGGCAATGGTGACGGTGATGTCGACCCACATGCCGAGCAATGTCGGCGCCATGTGGTCGAGCTCGACCCGCGTGCCGACCGAATCCTCGCCGGCGTCCAGGTGCTCCAGCAGGAAGTCGCGGCAGGTCATCTCGATGTCGCGCAGCAACTCCGGCGTCGCGTAGACGCGCCCCTCCTCACCCATGAAGCCGATGGTGCGGTCACGATCGACGACGATGCGCTTGGTGGTGCTGATACCGGCGGTCAGGCTGGCCTTCATGGTGCATTTCCTCTTGCGTTTTTTGGCGGCGTTGGTTGCCGAAAGGCGCTTCCCGGCTGGGTTTGCGGCCGGCTTGGCCGAACCGTATAACCCCACTTTCCGCTTGGCTGCCCGTTAAATACGCATTATAGTACCGAATAATGGCTTAAGCAAGCACGTCGCAAACGCATTTGTTTGTTGGGCCAACAAACCGCCATCACGACGGGCGGAAAAATATCTGGGGAAACGTGGAAGGAAGCGCGCACCATGAAGGCACTCACCATCAATCTGCCGAGCATTCTCGGCGCGGGCGCGGTTGCGTTCGCACTCTCGTTCCAGCCCATCGCGGCCGCGGCCGCGGAGCCGCCGATCAAGATCGGCGCCATCCTGTCGGTAACGGGGGGTGCGTCCTTCCTGGGCGACCCGGAGAAGAAGACGCTGGAGCTGTTCGTCGACAAGATCAACAAGGACGGCGGCGTCAAGGGGCGCAAGCTCCAGCTCACCGTCTATGACGACGCCGGCGCGGCCGACAAGGCGGCCAGCTTCACCAAGCGCCTGATCGACAGCGAGGGCGTGGACCTCATCATCGGCGGCTCCACCACCGCCACCACCATGGCCGCGGTGCCGCTGGTGGAGAAGGCGGAGATTCCCTGCATCTCGCTGGCCGGCGCGGTGGTCATCATCG
>JACPDP010000059.1:1940-2848 GCA_016183945.1 Magnetospirillum sp. | reverse complement strand
CGCACACCGACCGCCTCGCGGCCGAGAAGGTGTTCGCCGACATGAAGAAGCGCGGGCTGACCAAGATCGGCCTGATCTCCGAGGACGCCGGCTTCGGCAAGTCCGGCCATGACCAGTCGGTTCTGGTCGCCAAGGACTTCGGCATCGAGATCGTCGCCGACGAGGTCTATTCGCCCAAGGACCCGGACGTCACCGCACAGCTCACCCGCGTCAAGAACGCCCCCGGCGTGCAGGCGGTGTTCAACTTCGGCTTCGGTCAAGGCCCGGCCATCGTGACGCGCAATTACCAGCAGCTCGGCATCACGCTGCCGCTGTACCAGAGCCATGGTGTCGCCTCGAAGGAGTTCATCAAGCTCGCCGGCCCGGCCAGCGAGGGCGTGCGCCTGCCGGCCTCCGGCCTGGTGATCGCCGACCAGCTCAGCGCCACCGACCCGCAGAAGCCGGTGGTGACCACCTTCAAGAAGATCTACGAGGACACCTTCAAGACGGAGGCGTCGGCCTTCGCCGGGCACGCCTACGACGGGCTGATGATCGCGCTGGCGGCCATCAACCGCGCCGGTTCCACCGACAAGGCCGCGGTGCGCGCCGAGATCGAGAAGACCTCCAGCTTCATCGGCACCGGCGGCATGGTGACGATGTCCGCCAAGGACCACATGGGCCTCAAGCCGGACTCCTTCCACATGGTGGAGATCCGCAAGGGCGGCTGGGCGCTGATCGACTAACGCCAGATCCCCCTCTCCCCCCTGGGGAGAGGGTTGGGGTGAGGGGGGACTCGCGTCGCTTGCGTTTGCGGTCCCCCGACAACCCCCTCACCCGGCGCTTCGCGCCACCCTCTCCCCAACGGGGGAGAGGGGGTCCAAGGGAGGGAACCTCATGGCATCGGCTTTCCTGCAATACCTGTTCTCCGG
>JACPDP010000059.1:0-1872 GCA_016183945.1 Magnetospirillum sp. | reverse complement strand
GCCACGTCATCAACTTCACCCAGGGCGAGTTCCTGATGATCGGAGGCATGGCCACCGTCGCGCTGGTCGGCATGGGCGTGCCGATGGAGCTGGCGATCCCCCTGGCGGTGCTGGTCACGGCACTGGTCGGGCTGGCGCTGGCGCGCTTCGCCGTTCTGCCGGCCAAGGACGCCTCGGTCGTCACCGTCGTCATCATCACCATCGGCGCGTCGATCTTCCTGCGCGGCCTGGCGCAGGTGGTGTGGGACAAGGAGTTCCACGCCCTGCCCGCCTTCACCGGAACCGCACCGCTCAACGTGCTGGGTGCCACCATGCTGCCGCAGAGCCTGTGGGTGCTGGGCGTGTCGCTGACCGCGATCCTCGGGCTGGGCTGGTTCTTCGGCCGCACCATGGCCGGCAAGGCGATGCTGGCGGTGTCCTATTCCAAGCTCGGCGCGCAGTTGGTCGGCGTGCCGATCCGCCGCGTACTGCTGACCTCCTTCGGGTTGTCGGCGGCGCTGGGCGCCATCGGCGGCATCGTCGTCGCCCCCATCACCTTCACCAGCTACGAGACCGGCATCATGCTGGGCCTCAAGGGCTTCTCCGCAGCGGTGTTGGGCGGCCTCGGCAATGGCTTGGGCGCCGTGCTCGGCGGGTTGATCGTCGGCATCGCCGAGGCGATGAGCGCCGGCTACCTGTCGTCGGCCTACAAGGACGCCACCGCCTTCGTCATCATCCTGGCCGTGCTGTTCTTCCTGCCCAACGGTCTGCTCGGACACAAGGGGAGCGAGCGCGTATGACCTCGGACGTCCACGTTTCCACGGCGCCCGTGCGGCGGCGCAACGGCCTCGCCTGCGCGCTGATGAAGCCGCGCACCGGCGGCCTCGGCCTGCTGGCGGCGGTCATCACGCTGCTGCCGCTGGCGCTGCCCAACGCCTACACCTACGACATCGCCATCAACGCCGGGCTCAACGCCATCGTCTGCGTCGGCCTGAACCTGCTGGTTGGCTACGCCGGACAGATCAGCCTGGGGCACGCGGCGTTCTTCGGGCTGGGCGCCTACGCGTCCGGCATCCTCACCGTACGCTACGGCTGGCCGGCGCTGGGAGCCATGTTGGCCGGCGCGGTGCTGGTCGGCGCACTGGCCTTCGTGGTGGCGCGGCCGGTGCTGCGCCTGAAGGGCCATTATCTCGCCATGGCGACGCTCGGCCTGGGCGTCATCATCTCCATCGTGCTGAACACCGAAAGTTGGATCACCGGCGGTCCGGACGGGCTGATGCTCGAGGACTTCACCGTGCTGGGCTGGAAACTGGCCGGCGACAAGGCGTGGTACTGGACGGTGGGCGGTGTGCTGCTGCTGTCGGTCTGGCTGTCGCTGAACCTGATCGACAGCCCAGTCGGGCGCGCCTTGCGCGCCCTGCACGGCACGGAGATCGGCGCCCAGGTCCTTGGCGTCGACACCGCGCATTACAAGGTCGTGGTGTTCGTCCTCTCCGCCATCCTGGCCGCGGTGGCCGGCAGCCTGTTCGCCCACTACGCCGGCATGATCACGCCGGGCAAGGCCGGCTTCATGAAGTCGGTCGAGCTGGTCACCATGGTGGTGTTCGGCGGCATGGCCTCGACCTTCGGCGCCATCGTCGGTGCTGTGTCGCTGACCGTGCTGCCGCAGGTCCTCGTCGCCTTCGAGGACTACGAATCGATGATCCTCGGTGCCATCATGATCGGCACCATGGTGTTCATGCGCCGCGGGCTGTTCGTGACGCTGCTCGACCTTATCAAGTCGTGGAGGCGGTCATGACGCTGCTGCGCGTGGAAAACCTGTCCAAGCAGTTCGGCGGCATCGCCGCGGTGGACGAACTGAGCTTCGAAGTGGAGGCCGGCACCATCCACTCG
>JACPDP010000007.1 GCA_016183945.1 Magnetospirillum sp. | reverse complement strand
TGGCTGGATCAGGCTTGCGCCCATTGTCCAATATTCCCCACTGCTGCCTCCCGTAGGAGTCTGGGCCGTGTCTCAGTCCCAGTGTGGCTGATCATCCTCTCAGACCAGCTACCGATCGTCGCCTTGGTGAGCTCTTACCTCACCAACTAGCTAATCGGACGCGGGCTAATCTTTCGGCGATAAATCTTTCCCCCAAGGGGCGTATGCGGTATTAGCGTCAGTTTCCCGACGTTATCCCCCACCGAAAGGTATATTCCCACGTGTTACTCACCCGTGCGCCACTCCCCTATTGCTAGGAGCGTTCGACTTGCATGTGTTAGGCCTGCCGCCAGCGTTCGTTCTGAGCCAGGATCAAACTCTCAAGTTGACTCCCAAGCACCCCCTGGCAGGGGCCTTGGAACCGGAGCCTTCAAAGCATCACATTTCACGCATTGGCGAGATGCTCAAACTTTGTCGGTCCGTCTATACGGCCGCCGCCTGCGCATCCCTTCCTGTCTATTCACTTGTCAAACAGCAGAGAAACTCTCGCTTCCCTCTCCGGATAACCCCGCCTCGGCTCCCGCCTCCGCTCCGTTCTCCGTATCCCCTCACTGGGGAGGCCGGCTTATACCCCTGGCTTCGAACCCCTGTCAAAAGGTTTTTGATAAAAAAATGACATTGCGGAGGAAACGGTCGGCGCACTGGCGGTTTTCCTGGGGTCCGCCGGCTTGCGGGTCCCCCGGGCGGCAGCGCGGCCTCTCGGGGCCGCATCGAGCGGTGCGCGGTCGCCCCCATCCGCCGCTGAATGAGGCCATCTCCCCGTCGCCCCCCTCCGAAGGAACAGGGTGAGGCACACTGTCGAATGCCGCCATGACTGCGTCATGGTGCCGCGACGCAACAGTCAAGCTGAATGTGCGGCGAATACTCCTTGCGTCGAGCTGGGCTGGCCTGCCATAACCGGCTGCGGGTTCGACAGGTCGGGGGCAAAATTGGCCTGCTGCGTCATCACCTCCAAATGCAAAAGAACTTTGAAGGCTTTTGCCATTGTCGCCCTGGGCGGCGGTGTGCTGTGGCTGGCCGCCAGCCCCTTCCATCCGTTCGGCGAGGGTGTCACCGCCCTCGATGCCGCCCCCCCCGCCTATAGCGACTCGGAGAGCGAGCGCACGGCGCTGGCCGCCGCCGCCTCGGACAGCATGATCGACGACCGCATCGGCCGTCCGGTGGAAGAAGTGGTGAAGGTGGGCTCCGGCGACACCCTGATCGACCTGCTGCTGCGCGCCGGAGTCGAGGCGCCGGAGGCGAACCAGGCCATCGAGGCTCTGCGCGATGTCTACAACCCCCGCAGCCTCAAGGCGGGACAGAAGGTCCTGGTGACCTTCGAGCGCCCGGCGCACGGGCTGGGCGTCGGCGACTTCAGCCAGATCACCCTCGACGCCGATCCCATCCGCGAGGTTTCCGCCCGGCGCAGCCCCAACCGCGGCTTCGTTGCCGGCGAATCCAAGCGCCCGGTCAGCCGGCAGGTCGCCCATTTCGTGGGCTCCATCAAGTCCAGCCTGTTCGAGAGCGCCGCCGCCGCCGGGGTGCCCGCCCCCGTGATCATCGGCATGATCCGGGCGCTCAGCTACGACGTGGACTTCCAGCGCGATATCCAGTCGGGCGACGGCTTCGAGGTGATGTTCGAGGGTTGGTACGACACGCGCGGCAAGCTGGTGCGCAACGGCGAAATGCTGTTCGCGGCGGTGACGCTCTCGGGCAGCCCCATCGCCATGTACCGCTACGAGGATTCGGTGGGCACCGTCGAATTCTTCAACGCCAAGGGTGAGAGCGTCAAGAAGGCGCTGCTGAAGACGCCGGTCGACGGCGCCAAGATCACCTCGGGCTTCGGCATGCGCAACCACCCCATCCTGGGGTTCAGCAAGATGCACAAGGGCATCGACTTCGGCGTGCCGGCGGGCACCCCGATCATGGCCGCCGGTGACGGTCTCGTCGAGGTGGCCGGCCCCAGCGGAGCCTACGGCAACTATGTGCGCATCCGCCATTCCAGCGGCTACGCCACCGCCTACGCCCATATGAGCCGCTTCGCCCAGGGCATCCATAGCGGCAAGCGCGTCGCGCAGGGGCAGGTGGTCGGCTTCGTCGGCTCCACCGGGCGCTCCACCGGCCCGCACCTCCACTACGAGATCCTGATGGGCGGCACCCAGATCAACCCGATGAGCGTCAAGATGCCGACCGGCGTCAAGCTGGCCGGACGCGAACTCGAGCGTTTCCACGCCTCCAGGCGCGCCAGCGACTCCATGATGGCGAAGATCCCGCCGGCGACCCGCATCGCCGCCACCGGATCAAAGCCGGGGGCGCTGACCAATTAGAGACGTCGGGGCAACGGGTGTCGCACGGCGGAAACCAAGAGGATACCGGGGTCCCCGCTTAAGCGGAGACCCCGGACCTCGGCCGGCATCCCTATGGGGGGGGGAGGGGTCGGGAGGCCGGCCCAGTCTCTGGAGACGGCGGCTTCTAGCACGGCCTCAAGGCCGCTTCAGCAGAAATCGCCATCTCGACAATGCATATCTGCCATCTCCGGCGCGGGCCGACCTTAGCGTTGGTCAAGCTCGACGCCGTCGATGATCAGCCCCCTGTCGCCGGCGGAGACCCGCACCGTGTCGCCGTCCTTGACGCGGCCCTCCAGGATCAGGCTGGCCATGGGATTCTGCAACGAGCGCTGAATCACCCGCTTCAGCGGCCGGGCGCCGTAGACCGGGTCGTAGCCCTTTTCGGCCAGCCACTGCATCGCCCGCTCGTCCAGGCTCAAGGTGATGTTGCGGTCGGTCAGCAGCCTGCGCAGCCGCATCAGTTGGATGTCGACGATGCCGCTCATGTGGCCGCGGCTGAGACGGTGGAACAGCAGGATCTCGTCGAGGCGGTTGAGGAACTCGGGACGGAAGGCCGCGCGCACCACCTCCATGACCTCGTCGCGCACCTCGGCGGAATCGTGCCCCTCCATCTGGTTGGCCAGGATGTCGGCGCCCAGGTTGGAGGTCAGCACGATCAGGGTGTTGCGGAAGTCCACCGTTCGCCCCTGCCCGTCGGTGAGGCGCCCGTCGTCGAGCACCTGCAGCAGCACGTTGAAGACGTCGGGGTGGGCCTTTTCGATCTCGTCGAACAGGATGACCTGATATGGCCGCCGCCGCACCGCCTCGGTCAGCGCGCCGCCCTCCTCATAGCCGACATAGCCGGGAGGGGCGCCGATCATGCGGGCCACCGAGTGCTTCTCCATGTATTCCGACATGTCGATGCGCACCATGGCCTGCTCTTCGTCGAACAGGAACTCGGCCAGCGCCTTGGTCAGCTCGGTCTTGCCGACGCCG
>JACPDP010000056.1 GCA_016183945.1 Magnetospirillum sp. | reverse complement strand
ACGACATCGTCTGAAGGCCACCACCGCATGGATGCCCGCTTCCGCGGGCATGACGGGTCAAAATTAACGACTTGCTAATCTGGACTCGTTGCCCTGGTGCCCCCTCAGCGGCCCCGTCCGGAAATTTCCATCTCGGCGAGCAGCCAGTGTTCCAGGTCCTGCCCCTGGGGGCGACCACGGCTTTCCCACAGGAAATATGCCCGATCGCGGATGTGCGCGAGGTCATCGCCGCGGGCCAGTTCGGCGGAGATGCGGCGATTGAGATCGATCAGGGCGCTGACTCGCTGGTCGTCGATTCGTCCAGCGCTGCGGCTGGTCTCGATGGCGAAGTCGGCGAGGGTGCGGTCAGGCACCTGCCAGGCATAATGCTCGGCCAGATCGCGAATGGTCTGCCACACGCGCCGGTTGGTCTCCAGCGCGGAGACGAACCGCTCGGCGTTGTCGGCGGTGTCGAGGTCAACGGCAGCCTCCGCCAGGGCCAGTGCGCTGCTTTCAGAAAGCGTCAACCCTGCCGATTGCGGTTTAGCCATCGCCTCGCCTCCTCGAACCCGGACGAATGGTAGGGTCCGCCAGAGGGCGATGCAAGGATGGTCGCATCACCTATACTCACGGGGTGCCGCCCCCCCCATCCTCGCTCCAAATGGTGGCGCGCCACCCTACCCTTCGCTGATCCATGTCAAAGCCGGACCCTGGCCATGTCTGCTAGACTTGATTTTTATCAAGAGGGGGCAATCATGGTTCTCGACAATGAAGCGATCATCGCTCTGGGTTTCCTGGTGAGCATCCTGGTGGTTACGGCCGGACTGGGAATGTGGCTGTTCACGCGCAAGCGCTGACCCATTAGCGCGATCGTGCCCCCGGCCTCAGCGGCCGGGGGCACTTGCCTTCTTCAGCTCCGTCAGCACGAACAGGCGGATGGCGGAGGACAGGTTGCCCCGGCGTCCGGCGTCGATTTCCTCCACCAGATGATTGAGCGACTGCCCACGCGCCTCGGCGACCTGGCGCAGTTCGTCCCAGAACGCCTCCTCCAGCGATACGCTGGTGGCGTGTCCGGCGATCACCACTGAACGCTTGCTCATGCTGTCCTCCTGCCCGGCCAGCCTGGTGAAGAACCCCGCCCCCCCGCAAGCGTTAATTTCGCTTTCGCGCGGATGCGCCATCTTAAGGTAATGAGGCATGAAAACCCGCGAAGGCGGTTTGGCACCGGGGCCGTCGAGGTCGTTGGGCTCCGCCGACAGAGATACTGTCGGCGGCGTATTTGTCGACCTCGCCGACTCCGCCCGAACGCCCGGCGCGCCGTGGTTTGCGTCCGTTCACACGTTCGCCGGAAACCGACAGGAATGAAGCTTGCGCGCTCGCGTCGTCTGTTATATCCCCATTGAGGGAGGGGGGACGCTCCCTCGGGGGCCGGATGCCAGAAGGGCGCGGGAGCGGGATGAGCGAAACGGGTCCCAACAAGAATTTCGAGGCCAAGGTCGCGAGCCTGATCGCCGCGACCCGCCACCTCGACCTGCCTCAAATTCTTGTGCTTCGCCGGCTGACGCTGCGCGACCCCGAAACGCGCAAATGGGCGACCGACAAGCAGCTCGGCGTCGTCTTCACCGTGATCATGACCAAGGCCGCCGAACGGATGGGGCTGGACCAACTCAAGCTGGCCCGCGACAAGAATTTCGCGCCGATGCTGCCGGCCGATACCGAAGCCCGCCAGCAGGACCTCCGTCTCCTCACCGACTTGGCCATGCACATGTTGGGACCGCAGCAGCGTTCGGAGGCCGAGAACACCCAGGCCGGGTTCGAGGCCCTGCTGGCCCGCGGCGCCAACACGGTGACGCCGCCGCGCACCAATCGCGGCCGCTCGGGCGGCCCCGGCAAGGAGCCGCCGCCGCTGTTCGCCGCCCAGGTCGCCCCCAAGGGCGCGAAGACCACCTCGCCGGCCAAGGCCATGACGCAGCAGCAGGAGGGCGGCGCTGGCAAACCCATCGATTTCAGCGTCCTGTTCGACGACACCATCTGTGCCTATTCCCGCAAGATCATTTCGCTGTTCCGCATCAGCGGGGGGGCCAAGGGCATGCGGGTGCCGTTCCTGGTGGCCCCCGATTTCGCCGACGTGTACGAGGAGGTGCTGCGACGCCATGTGCTGCCGCAGATGCGCAGCACCCGGCACGTCGCCTCGCTGGCCATGAGCTACAACTGGTCCGAGGTGGGCGGCGACAAGCTGATCGACATCATCCAGGGCAGCGAGGTCAACAACCCCATCCTGCACAACTGGGATGCCCGCTGGAACGCCTTCCGCACGCCCAAGCCGGTCAAGAAGAAGGCCGCCGTCCTCAAGCCCGAGGACAACCCCTGGCCGCTGTTCCGCGAAGAGGCCACCCGCGGCAACTACGAACCGCCACGGGAGGAGCACCTCCAACTGCTCCAGGACATCATCCGCCAGGAGGCGGACGTCATCGCCAAATGCTGGCGCGAACTGACCCAGCTCTACGAGCAGGAGTTCACCCCCAACGCCCGCCAGGAGCAGGCCCGCGAGGGCGCCTTCCGCGACGGCGTCATGAAATGGTCGCAAAAGCTGCCCGACCACGTCGGCGAGCACCTCGCCATCCGCAGCTATTTCGATTTCGAACGCTGCGACGGCCACTTCATGCGCCGTCTCGCCGGCAATTTCGGCCGCAATGATTCCGAGCGGCGGCGAAACGCGCCATTCCTCACCGACTTCGTGCTGGTGCTCCCCGGCTGATGGCGGCGTGATGGCGATCCTCGGCCTGGACCACGTCAACGTGGTGGTTTCCGACATGGAGCGCTCGCTGGCCTTTTACCGCCACCTGCCGGGACTGGCGGTGGCGATGGATCGCCGCCTCGACGGGCCGTGGTATGAGCGCCTCACCGGAACCGTCGGCGTGCGGGCGCGCTGCGTCATCCTCGACCGCCGCGACGGTGGCTGCCGCATTGAATTGCTGGCCTTCGAGGACGTCGACGGGCGGCCGCTGGCGCTCAATTCGCGGCACACCACCCCCGGCCTGCGCCACTTCGCGCTGCGGGTCGACAACATCGACGACCTGGCCACCCGCCTGGGTGTCGCCGTGGTCGAGGTGCCGCACGACATTGTCCGCGGCGGCAAGCGCATGTGCTATGCCACCGATCCCGACGGTGCCGTCATCGAGCTGTGCCAGTACGGGGCCGAACGGCCGGAGTTCTGCTGAGCTGTCGACCTACAGGTGGATCAGGGTCGGGGCGAACCAGCCCAGCACGCCGAACGCCAGGCCCACCGCCCCCAGGCCACCGGCCGCCAGCGCCAGCGCCACCATGCCGGTGACCACCGCCGCCGAGGCCAGCACGATGCCGATCTGCAGCGCCGCGGCACCGTATTCGAACATGTGGTAGGCCGCCATGGCGTGGTCGCGGCGCGACTCGGCCTGCTTGGCCCGGGCAGCCAGCTCCTTACGGCCCTCGCCGGTGTCGGGCTCCGAGTCGTAGCGGGTGGCGGCGGTGCGCCAGTCGGTGATCCGCTTGGCCCAGGCGGCCGCCGTGTCGGCGGGCAGGCCGCCCGGCTGCACCGTCTCCAGCGAATCGGCGGCGGTACGCATGGTGGTCATGCGGATGGTCTTGGCCTGGAAGAACGACCACAGATTGGCGGCCTCGATATTGGCCGCCAGCGAGGTGTTCTGTGCGCCCTTGCCGCCCATCTCGATAATGGCGAGCAGGGCCGCCAGCACGCTGATCAGCACCGCGATGCGCCGGTTGCGGCCGACCTTCTCGTGATGTTCGGCCCCCTGAGCGGCGTGGGCGTGGGCGGCCTCGTGGATCTTTTCGTGGGCTTCGTGGGCTTCCATGACAGGGTTCTACCCGCGCGGACGCCCTATTTCAATCCCGTAACAGCCGCTCGGCCCCCGAGAGCACGATGAACCGTTTGCCCTTGGCGCGGCCGATCAGGGTCAACCCGGCTTTGCGCGCCAGTTGCACCCCCCAGGCGGTGAAGCCCGAGCGCGACACCAGGATGGGAATGCCCATCTGCACCGTCTTGACCACCATCTCGCTGGTCAGCCGCCCGGTGGTGTAGAACACCGTGTCGCCACCGCCGATGCCATGGCGAAACATGTAGCCGGCGATCTTGTCGACGGCGTTGTGGCGGCCGACGTCCTCCATGTAGATCAGCGGCTGCGCCCCCCGGGCCAGCACGCAGCCGTGGATCGCTCCGGCCTCGAGGTAAAGGCTGGGGGTGGTGTTGATGGCCTTCAACAGGGCCAGCAGCTGCGGCACCGTCAGGCGGGCGTCGGCAGGCAGGGTGACCTGGTCGAACCGCTCCATCAGGTCGCCGAACACGGTGCCCTGGGCGCAGCCCGAGGTCTGCGTCTTCTTCCGCAGCTTCTCCTCGAAATCGGTGCGGGTGGAGGTGCGCACCACCACCGTCTCGATTTCGGTGTCGTAGTCGACCGCGGTGACCTCGTCGTCCAGCTTCAGCATGTTCTGGTTCAACAGGAAGCCCAGCGCCAGATATTCCGGATAGTCGCCGATGGTCATCATGGTGACCACCTCCTGGCCGTTGAGGTAGAGGGTGAGCGGCCGCTCGGTCGGCACCGAAATCTCCACCGCCCCGCCGTTCTCGTCCTGGCCGCCGACCCGCTCCACCAGACGGGGATCGTCGGGGTTGGGTCCGATCAACATTTCAGTCATGGCGGATCACCATTCTTTCCAGGCGGGCAAGATCGTCGGGGGTGTTGACGTTGTAGAACGGGTCCAGCGCGCCCTCGGACCACTCCACCACCGCCAGACGGTAACGGGCGGTCCAGCGGTCGATCCGGCGGATGTCCTCCTCCACCAGGGCGCGGCGCAGCGCGCCGGCCAGCGCCACCGGCCACAACCCGATCACCGGGTGGATGCGCCCGCCCGAGGCGGCGCAGGCCATCTCCGCCCCCTGATCCGCCACCGCTGCCGCCAGCCGGGCCACGAGATCAAGCGGCAACAGCGGCGCGTCGCCGGGGAAGCTGGCGATCCAGGGGCAGCCCGGCACCTCGGCCGCGGCCCATTCCATGCCGGCCAGGACGCCGGCCAGCGGCCCGGGGAAACCGGGAACATCGTCGGGCACCACCGGCACACCGGCGGTGGCGAAGCGCTGAGCGTCGCCGTTGACATTCAGCACCAGCCTTGCCACCTGGGGGCGGACACGGGCCACGATGTGCTCGACCAGCGATCGGCCGGCCAGCGGCAACAACGCCTTATCGCCGCCACCCATGCGCCGGGCCAGCCCGCCCGCCAGGATCACGCCCGCCACCTGGTCGATCATCACCGAGACCTCCGCTTCCGGCAGCCGTTTTCTCACGGCGACGGCGCCGGCTGCAAGCGGACCCTGTGACATGTTGTCTACTTCTTGTGGGGAATGGTTGACTTGCCACCCGCCCCCGATGGTAGATACGTATAACACCTTAGGGGGGGCATAAGCCGATGGACGTGTCCGAGGGGGAGATTGGGACCGGGGTCACCCGGCGCGGTTTCCTGGCATCCGGCCTGGGCGCGGCAACCGGATTGCTGCTGGCCAGCCCGCTTGAAGCGGCCGTCCGCAAGCTGCCCGAGCGCTCGCTCAACCTCTACAACACCCATACCGGCGAGTGGTTGAAGACGGTCTATTGGGCCAACGGCCGCTACCAACCCAAGTCCATCGCCCAGGCCAGCCGCTTCCTGCGCGACCACCGCTCGGGTGCGGTGCACGCCATCGATCCCACGCTGCTCGACCTGATGGTGGCGGTGCATCGCCGCTTCGGCTCGAAGGGGGCGCTGCACATCATCTCGGGCTACCGCTCGCCACAGACCAACGCCATGCTGGCCTCGACCGGCGACGGGGTGGCGCATCACAGCCTGCACGTGCAGGGCCGCGCCGTCGACATCCGCATGCCCGGCTACGGCGTGCGCACCATCGGCCGCGCCGCCGCCAGCCTGAAGGCGGGGGGCGTCGGCATGTACCCGGCCTCGGACTTCGTCCACATCGACACCGGGCGGGTGCGCTACTGGTAAGGCGCATCTTATGGTAGCCTTGGAGCGCGGGCGTCCCGCCCGCATTCCCGGCGGGCGGGACGCCCGCGCTCCATGGACACCGAAAAAGGCCCCCGTTTCCGGGGGCCTTTCCTTTTTTGGCTACGCCGTTCCCGACGATCCGCCGACGCCCAGCGCCGCCTGGGCCGCCGCCAGCCGCGCGATCGGCACCCGGTAGGGCGAGCAGGAGACGTAGTCCAGGCCGACCTTCTGGCAGAAGGCGATGGACGCGGGGTCGCCGCCATGCTCGCCGCAGATGCCCAGCTTGATGCCGGAGCGGGTGCGGCGACCGCGCTCGGCGGCGATCTTGATCAGCTCGCCGACGCCGTCCTGGTCGAGGGTGGCGAAGGGATCGTGCTCGTAGATGCCCTTCTTGCGGTAGACCTCGACGAACGGTCCCGAGTCGTCGCGCGACATGCCGAAGGTGGTCTGGGTCAGGTCGTTGGTGCCGAACGAGAAGAAGGCGGCGGTCTCGGCGATCTCACCGGCCATCAGGGCGGCGCGCGGCAGCTCGATCATGGTGCCCACCAGGTATTTCAACTGGTAGCCGCTCTCGGAAAACACCTGGGCGGCGACATGGTCGATGGCGACCTTCAACAGGTCGAGTTCCTTCTTCGACGCCACCAGCGGGATCATCACCTCGGGGATCACGGTGCGGCGAGTCCCCTTGGCCACCTGCACCGCCGCCTCGAAGATGGCGCGGGCCTGCATTTCGTATATCTCGGGATAGGTGATGCCGAGACGGCAGCCGCGATGGCCCAGCATGGGGTTGGACTCGTGCAGCGAGGCGTTGCGCGCCCGCACCACCGCCGGGTCGATGCCCGCCGCCTGCGCCACCTCGGCGATATCCTCCTCGCTGTGCGGCAGGAACTCGTGCAGCGGCGGGTCGAGCAGACGGATGGTGACCGGCAGGTCGCCCATGATCTCGAACAGCTCGACGAAATCCTGGCGTTGGAACGGCAGCAGCTTCAACAACGCGGCGCGGCGACCCTTCTCGGTCTCGGCCAGGATCATCTCGCGCATGGCGATGATGCGCTGGGGGTCGAAGAACATGTGCTCGGTGCGGCACAGGCCGATGCCCTCGGCGCCGAACTTGCGCGCGGTGGCGGCGTCCAGCGGGGTTTCGGCGTTGGCGCGCACCTTCATGGTGCGGATGCCGTCGACCCACTCCATCAGGGTGCCGAAGTCGCCGGTCAGCTCGGGCTGGATGGTGGCCACCTCGCCCAGGAAGACCTCGCCGGTGGACCCGTCGAGGGTGATCAGCTCACCTTCCGTGATCAACTGACCGCCCGCCTTCAGCGTCTTGGCGGCATAGTCGACGCGGATCTCGCCGGCACCGGCGACGCAGGGCGTGCCCATGCCGCGCGCCACCACGGCAGCGTGGCTGGTCATGCCGCCGCGGGTGGTCAGGATGCCTTCCGAGACATGCATGCCGCCGATGTCCTCGGGGCTGGTCTCGACACGCACCAGGATGACACGCTCCTTGCGGTTGTTGACCCACTCCTCTGCATCCTCGGCCGAGAACACCACCTTGCCGGCGGCGGCACCGGGCGAGGCCGGCAGGCCGCGGGCCACCAGCTTGCGCGGCGCCTTGGGGTCGAGCGTCGGGTGCAGCAACTGGTCGAGCGCCGCCGGATCGATGCGCTTGACCGCCTCTTCGCGGCTGATGAGGCCCTCGGCGGCCATGTCGACGGCGATCTTCAGCGCCGCCTTGGTGGTGCGCTTGCCTGTGCGGGTCTGGAGCATCCACAGGCGGCCCTGCTGGACGGTGAACTCCATGTCCTGCATGTCTTTGTAGTGGGCCTCCAGCCGGTGACGCACCGCGTCCAGCTCCCTGAAGACCTCATTCATGCACTCTTCCATGGCGGGCAGATCGGACTTCTGGGCGTCCTTGCCCTGAATGGTCAGCTGCTGCGGCGTGCGGATGCCGGCCACCACGTCCTCGCCCTGGGCGTTGACCAGGAATTCGCCGTAGAACTCGTTGTCGCCGGTGGAGGGATTGCGGGTGAAGCAGACGCCGGTGGAGCAGTCCTCGCCCATGTTGCCGAACACCATGGCCTGGATGTTGACCGCGGTGCCCCAGCTCTCGGGGATTTCGTGCAGGCGGCGGTAGGTGATGGCCCGCTGGTTCATCCACGAGCCGAACACGGCGCCGACGGCGCCCCACAGCTGCTCCTTGACGTCCTGCGGGAAGGGCCGGCCGATCTGCTCCTCGACCTTGTCCTTGTAGCGGGCGACCACCCTCTTCCAATCGTCGGCGGTCAGCTCGGTGTCGAGGCGATAGCGCTTGTCGTCCTTCACCTCCTCCAGGATTTCCTCGAAATTGTGGTGGTCGATGTCGAGCACCACGTTCGAATACATCTGGATGAAGCGGCGATAGCTGTCATAGGCGAAGCGCGGATCGTTGGCGCGCTTGGCCAGGCCCTCGACCGACTGGTCGTTGAGGCCCAGGTTGAGGATGGTGTCCGCACCGAGACCAGCAGCGGATTGACCACGTCGCCGAACTTGGCGCCGATGGTCTTCTCCACCTGGGCGATGCCGGCTTCGACCTCGGCCTTCAGTTCGGCGGGATAAGTATTGCCGTGGGAGTAGTAGTAGGTACAGACCTCGGTGGTGACGGTAAAGCCCGGCGGCACCGGAATCCCCAGATTGCTCATCTCCGCCAGGTTGGCGCCCTTGCCGCCCAGCAGATTCTTCATATCGGCGCGGCCCTCGGCCTTGCCTGCCCCGAAGCTGTACACCCACTTGCTCATGATGTGCCCTCTCGACCCCTGAATTTGAATTACCGACCCTGGCCCGTTCATGCGGGCTCCGTGTTATACCCGAAGTTATACCCGAAAATCAGCCTTCTACCCGGGAGAAATCCGCGACGCGCCCCATGGCGACGCCGATTTCCGCCAGAAGCTTCAGCCGGTTGACCCGCAGCGCGGCATCGTCGGCATTGACCGTCACGCGGTCGAAGAAGAAATCCACCGGCTGGCGCAGCCTGGCCAGCACCGTCATGGCCGCGGCGAAGGCCTCGGCCTTGACCGCCCTGTCGACCCCCGCCGCCACCTCGGCCAGCGCGGCATGCAGCGCGCGCTCCTCGGGCTGGTCGAGCAGGGCCGCGTCGGCCGGGCCGGCATAGACCGTGCCGTCCTTCTTCTCTTCGATGCGCACGATGTTGGCGGCGCGGCGATAGGCCACCAGCAGATTGGCGCCGTCGTCGCTGCGCAGGAACTCGGCCAGGGCATCGACCCGGGCCAGCAGGCGCACCAGATCGTCCTCACCCCCCAGGGCGAACACCGCGGTGATCAGGTCGTGACGGACGCCCTTTTCCTTCAGCGCCACCTTGAGGCGGTCGGCGAAGAAGTCGAGCAGGTCGCGGGCGACCTCGTCGGCCGAGCGCGTCAGCGTACCCTGGGCGAAGGCGGCGTGAGCCTGCGTGAACAGCTTGGTCAGCGGCAGCCTGAGCCCGTTCTCCACCACCAGCCGGATGACGCCGAGCGCCTGGCGGCGTAGCGCGAACGGGTCCTTGGAGCCGGTGGGCTTTTCGTCGATGGCGAAGAAGCCGACCAGGCTGTCCACCTTGTCGGCCAGCGACACCGCCACGCTGACGGCGGCGGTGGGGCAGCCGTCGCCCGGCCCCTGCGGCGCGTAATGCTCGGCGATGGCGTCGGCCACCTCGGGCGACAGGCCGTCGTTCAGCGCGTAGTAGCGCCCCATGATGCCCTGCAGCTCGGGGAACTCGCCCACCATCTCGGAGGACAGGTCGGCCTTGCACAGGGTGGCGGCCACCAGGGCGGCGCCCTTCTGCTCCATGGAGAGAAAGGGCAACTGCGACACCAGGGTCTGGATGCGCTCCACCTTGTCGGCCACCGTGCCCAGGCCGGCGTAGAAGGTGCGGTCGGACAGCTTGGGCAGCCGGCTGCGCAACGCGTGCTTGCGGTCGGTCTCCCAGAAGAAGGCGGCATCGGACAGCCGCGCCCGCAGCACTCGCTGGTTCCCCGCCACCACCGCCTTGCCGCCGTCCGAGGCGACCATGTTGGAGACCACCAGGAAGCGCGGCGCCAGCTTGCCGTCCTTGGTCAACAGCGAGAAGTACTTCTGGTGCGAGCGCATCGAGGTGATCAGCACCTCCTGCGGCACGCCCATGAAGGTGTCGTCGATGCTGCCCACCAGCACGGTGGGCCACTCCACCAGACCGCAGACCTCGGCCAGCAGGCCGTCGTCGGCGCGCAGCACCAGCCCCTCGGCGGCGGCGGCCTCCTCGGCCTGACGCAGGATGGCGTGACGGCGCTCGACCGGGTCGAGCATCACCTTGGCGTCGGAGAGCCGGGCGAAATACTCGGCGAAGTCCTTGACGGCGAATTCGGCCGGAGCCAGGAAGCGATGGCCGCGCGTGGTGTTGGACGAGGCGATGGGGCCGAACGTCACCGGCACCACCGTGCCGTCGAACAGGCACAGGATGGACTGCACCGGCCGCACCCAGCGCACCGTGTTGGCGCCCCAGCGCTGCGACTTGGGCCACGGGAAGCCGGCCATGGCGGCCTCGACCGCTTCCTTGACCACCTCGGTGGTGGCGCGGCCCTTCTTCGAGATCACGGCGAACCAGAACTCGCCCTTGCCGGCGTCGCGCTTCTCCAACTGCTCCAGCGACAGGCCGGTGGATTTGAGGAAGCCCTCCATGGCCTGATCCGGCGCGCCGACGCGCGGGCCGCGGCGCTCTTCCGCCACGTCAGGGCCGGCCAGCGGCAGACCTTCCACCACCAGGGCGAGGCGGCGCGGGCCGGCATAGGCGCGGGCGGCGTCGAAGGTCAGTCCGTTGGCCTTCAGCGCGTCGGTGACCAGCCTGTGCAGATCCTCGGCGGCGCGGCCCTGCATGCGGGCGGGGATTTCCTCGGAGAGGATTTCGAGAAGAAGCTCGGCCATGGTTCAGGCCTCCCCACGCGAGGTGAGCCAGCCTTCGCAGCAGGCCTTGGCGAGGGTGCGGACGCGGCCGATATAGGCCTGGCGCTCGGTCACCGAGATGACGCCGCGGGCGTCCAGCAGGTTGAAACGGTGGCTGGCCTTGATGGCCTGGTCATAGGCGGGCAGCGCCAGCTTGGCGGCCAGCAGCTGCTGGCATTCCTTCTCGGCATCGAGGAAGTGGCGCAACAGCATTTCGGTGTCGGCGTGCTCGAAGTTGTGGGCGGAGTACTCGCGCTCGGCCTGGAGGAACACGTCGCCGTATCTGACGCCGTCGCCGTTGAAGTCGAGGTCGTAGACGTTCTCGACGCCCTGGATGTACATGGCGAGGCGCTCAAGGCCGTAGGTCAGCTCCACCGCCACCGGATCGCATTCGATGCCGCCCACCTGCTGGAAATAGGTGAACTGGGTGACCTCCATGCCGTCGCACCACACCTCCCAGCCGAGGCCCCAGGCGCCCAGCGTCGGGCTCTCCCAATCGTCCTCGACGAAGCGGATGTCGTGGGCCAAGGGATCGACGCCGAGACGCTTCAGCGACTCCAGGTAGAGCTCCTGCGAGTTCTGCGGGCTGGGCTTCAGCAGCACCTGGAACTGGTAGTAATGCTGCAGCCGGTTGGGGTTCTCGCCGTAGCGGCCGTCCTTGGGCCGCCGCGACGGCTGCACATAGGCGCATTTCCACGGCTGCGGCCCGAGGGCGCGCAACGTGGTGGCGGGATGGAAGGTTCCGGCGCCCACTTCCATGTCGTAGGGTTGCAGGATGACGCACCCCTGCTCGGCCCAGAAGGCCTGCAACGTCAGGATGAGCTGCTGGAAGCTGGGCTTGGAAGCCATGAAAACCGCCTTGGGTGGATGCCGCACCGCACCCTAGCGACAGCCCCGCGAACGGTCAAGTCGGCGCGGTGGCCATCCCTCACCACGGATCAGTTTTCTTTACGTCAGGAATCCCCGCGTGATTCAAGGAGTCCGCCCTTGATGGAGCGGAGGCGTGTGGATGGGGGGAATCGAGCGTTTGGCCGAGTCGATCTCGGCAGATTTGGCGGCGCGGCTTCCAGGCCAGCGCAAGACGCAGCGGGGCAAGCTGTCGCTGCTGGTGGCGACGATGCTGGAGGTGCGCAGCGCCAATCTGATG
>JACPDP010000055.1:392-18951 GCA_016183945.1 Magnetospirillum sp. | reverse complement strand
TGGTGTGCGAGGAACTCGGCCTGCCGATCAGCGCCGTCACCGTGGTCAACAACGACACCGACATCACGCCCTGGGACGTCGGGGTGCACGCCAGCCGCACGACCTTCATCGCCGGCAACTCGGCGATCGGCGCGGCCAGGAAAGCCAAGGACAAGATCCTCGGCGCGGCGGCCAGGCGCTTCGACGCGCAGCCCGAGGATCTGGACCTGGCCGGCGAACATGTCGTGCGCAGGGCCAGCGGCGAGAAGCTGATCGATCTGGGACGTCTGCTGCGCAGCCTGCACTTCGCCGAGCATGCCGACCTGGTGATGACCACGCACTACTACGAGCCGCCCAGCGTGCACCAGGACAAGGGCTTCAAGGGCAACGTCTCGGCCGCCTACGCCTGGGCCACCCAGGTGGTGGAGATCGAGGTCGACACCGACACCGGCCTGGTGCGCCTGCTCAAGTGCTGGGCCGCCCACGACGTCGGGCGGGTGCTGAACCGGCTGGGCATCGAGGGCCAGATCGAGGGCGGCATCGTCATGGGCCAGGGCTACGCGCTGACCGAGGACATGATCATGGCCGAGGGCCGCCTGAAGAACCCCGGCTTCCGCGACTACAAGCTGATCACCGCCCCCGAAATCCCCGAGATGGAGATCACCTTCATCGAGACCATGGACGGCGAAGGCCCCCAGGGCGCCAAGGGGGTCGGCGAGGCGCCCGCCATCTGCATGGCGGCGGCCATCGGCAATGCCATCGAGAACGCCACCGGCGTGCGCCTGACCTCGCTGCCCTTCACCCCCGAGCGGGTCTACCGGGCGCTCAGGTCATGAAGCGCCGCGTCGTCCTCTCCATGGAGCAGGCGCTGTCGCTGCCCTATGCGACGCTGCGCTTCGTCCATCTCGGCTGGCGGGTGATCCGCATCGAATCGTTCGGCGCCGGCCCCGGCCTGCCCGGCGACCCCAATCGCTACATCGGCCAGGTGGTGGCCGACGACGACCGTCGCTCGTATTTCGTGGCGCCCAATGTCGGCAAGGAGGCCATCGCCCTCAACCTCAAGGACCCCGAGGGCCAGGAGGTGCTGCGCCGGCTGATCAAGGGCCTCGATGTCGACGTGTTCTGCTGCAACACGCTGCCGTCCCGCTACCGGCAACTGGGCATCGACTACGAGCAGTTGCGGGCGGTCAAGCCCGACCTGATCTGGGCCGGCATCTCGGCCATGGGGCCGGACTACCCCGACATTCCCGGCTATGATCCGGCGCTGCAGGCCATGGTCGGCTACATGGAGCTGACCGGCGACGCCGATGGCCCGCCGACCCTGACCGGGGTGCCGGTGATCGACCTCAAGGCCGGCGACGAGGTGTTCGCCGGCGTCTGCCTCGCCCTGGCCGAGCGGGCGGAAAGCGGCAACGGCAGCCGCATCGACGTCTCCATGCTGCAGGCGGCGGCATCGTGGCTGATCACCACCCTGCCGCTGGTGGATTTCGGCTGCGCCGCGGGCGAGATCAGCCGTTGCGGCAACGAACATCGCAAATTCATCCCCACCAACGCCTACCCCACCAGCGACGGCTACATCTTCGTCGCCATCGGCAGCGACGTGCAGTGGCGCCGGCTGACCGAACTGCCGCGCTTCGCCGGCCTGGCCAAGCCGGAGCGTCAGACCAATGCCGGGCGCCATGGCGAGCGCGAGGCCATTCACGCCGACATGCGGGCGGTGGCCAGCCGCCACACCACCGGCGAACTGGCCGACGACTTCCGCCGCGCCACCATTCCCAATGCGGCGATCCACACCATTCCGCAGGTGCGCGCCCTGGCGGCGCTGGCCGACAAGCTGACCGCCACCCGCATGCCCGACGGGCGCACGGTGCGGCTGCAGCCCAAGGCGGTGGACATCCCCGGAACCACGGACGAGTTCGCCTTCCCGCCCAATTACGGCCAGCACACCCGCGACATTCTCGGCGAGGCCGGCATCGGCGGTGGCGACTACGACAGGCTGATCTCCGCCGGCATCGTGCCGGCGCACTAAACAGAACTGGTCACAGGAGAGGCAATCATGAAGAAGCTCGACGGCAAGGTGGCGCTGGTGACCGGCTCGGGACGCGGCATCGGTCAGGCGATCGCGCTCAAGCTGGCCCAGGAGGGCTGCAAGGTGGTGATCAACGACCTCGACGAGGGGCCGGCGGCCGAAACCGTGGCGGCCATCAAGGCGGCCGGGTCGGACGCCGTCGCCGTGGTGGGCGACGTCACCGCCAGGGATTTCGGCGACCGCTTCATCGCTTGCGCGCTGGAACGCTTCGGGCGCATCGACATCATCGTCAACAACGCCGGCTATCCCTGGGACGGCGTCATCCAGAAGGTCTCGGACGAGCAGTGGTACGCCATGCTCGACGTCCATGCCACGGCGCCGTTCCGCGTCCTGCGCGCCGCCGCCGACTACATCCGCTCCGCCACCAAGGCCGAGAAGGAGCGGGGCGAAGTGGTGGCCCGCAAGGTGGTCAACGTCTCGTCCATGGGCGGCATCTGCGGCAATCCCGGGCAGATCGGCTATTCCGCCGGCAAGTCGGCGCTGGTCGGCATCACCAAGACCATGGCCAAGGAGTGGGGCCGCTACGGCGTCAACGTCAACTGCGTGGCGTTCGGCTGGATCAAGACCCGCATGACCAAACCGGCCGGCTCCGGCCAGGAGGAAATCGCCAGCGTCGCCGGCCGCGAGATCAGGATGGGGGTCAATCCCGACCTGCTCGACACCATGGCGCGCATGATCCCGCTGGGTCGCGGCGGTACCCCCGAGGAGGCGGCGGGCGCCGTCTATCTGCTGTGCCTTCCCGAGGCCGACTACGTCACCGGGGAAGTCATGATGTGCACCGGCGGCTTCACCATGTAGGCCGCATTTTCGCGCCGCAATGCCGCAGAGTAAAGACGGCGGCGGCGTTCCATTGTCTTTAGGGAGGACATCACCATGACGCGTCGTAGCTTGAGCAGGATGTTATGCACGGCCGTTGGCGTCGCCGCCACCGCGCTGGGAGCCGTTTCGGCCATGGCCGCCGAGCCGGCCAAACTGGGACCGATCAAGATTGGGGCGGTACTGTCGGTGACCGGGCCGGCGTCGCTGCTCGGCGATCCCGAGGCCAAGGTCCTCAAGCGCTACATCGAGCAGTTCAACAAGGAAGGCGGCGTGCTCGGCCGCACCATCGAGCTGGCGCTCTACGACGACGAGGGCAAGTCCGACAAGACCACCACCTATGTCAAACGCCTGATCGAAAATGACAAGGTCGACCTCATCATCGGCCCGACGCTGACCGGCAACACCATGGCGGCGATCCCGCTGGCCGAGCAGGCGCAAGTCCCGATGATCTCCATCGCCGGCGGCGGCGTGATCGTCGATCCGGTCAAGAAGTGGGTGTTCAAGACGCCGCACACCGACCGCATGGCCACCGAGAAGGTGTTCATCGACATGAAGAAGCGGGGCATCAGCAACGTCGCCCTGCTTTACGGCACCGACGGCTATGGCAAATCCGCCAGCGCCGCCACCAAGGCGATCGCCTCGTCCTACGGCATGACCATCGTCGCCGACGAGGTCTATGACCCCGCCGACGTCGACATGACGGCCCAGATCACCAAGATCAAGAACACGCCCAACGTGCAGGCGGTGTTCAATCTGGGCTTCGGCCGCTCGGCCGCCGTCGCCACCAAGAACTACCGCCAGTTGGGCATGGCCCTGCCCTACTACGAATCGCATGGCGTCAACTCGAAGGCCTTCATCGACATGGCCGGCCTGGAGGCCACCAACGGTGTGCGCCTGCCGGCCTCCGCCCTGCTGGTGGCCGAACAGCTTCCCGCCATCGACCCGCAGCGTGCGGTGACGATCCTGTTCAAGTCGGACACCGAGACGGCGTTCAAGGCCGAGGTCTCCACCTATGGCGGCCATGCCTACGACGCGCTCCAGATCGCCCTGACCGCCATCCAGCGGGCCGGGGGAACCGACAAGGAAAAGGTTCGCCAGAACATCGAGGCGACACGCGGCTATGTCGGCACCAGCGGCATCGTCAACATGTCGGCAACCGACCACTTGGGGCTCGATCTGTCGTCCTTGCGGATGATAGAGATTCAGAATGGTCAGTGGAAGCTGATCGACTGATACCTCCCCAAAGGACCCCGCCATGACCGTCGCCGCCGGCAGTCCGGACACCAAACTGTCGGCGGCCGCCTTGTGGAGCGGCGGATTCCGCCCGTTCTACCTGGCGGGGTGCGCCTGGGGCCTGCTGGCGGTTTGCCTGTGGGCCCTCGGCCATTATGGCGGCTGGGCCGTGCGCCTGTCGCAGCCGGCCTGGCACGGCCACGAGATGGTCTACGGCTTCGCCGGCGCGCTGTGCGGCGGCTTCATCCTGACCGCCCTGCCCAGTTGGGCCGGCACGCCCATGGTCACCGGGAGGCCGCTGGCACTGCTGCTGGCGACCTGGGCGGCCGGACGGGTCGCCGTCCTGCTGCCCGGCCTGCCCGCCCTGGTGACGGCTGCGGCCGACCTGGCCTACCTGCCGCTGCTGACCGCCATGGTCGGCCCGGGGGCGTGGGCGGCCCGGAACCGCCTGTACCGTCTGCTGCCGGTCATTCTCGCCATCCTGATCGCCGGCAATGCGACGTTCCATCTCGGCGCCGTCACCGAGGCCGAGCCCGGCATGACCTCCGGCGTCCGCCTCGGCCTCTACGGGCTGATGCTGCTGTACAGCTTCGTCGCCGGCCTGCTGACGCCGATCTTCGGCGAGGCCGACGCCAGGGTGCCGGCCACCTTCCGCCTGCCGGTGGAGGTGCTGGCGGCGCTTTCGCTGGTGGCGGTGGCGGCGGCCGACCTTGGTGGTCTGCCCCCCGCCCCGATGGCTGCGGCGGCCTTGGCGGCAGCGGCTGTCCACGCCACGCGGATGGTGCCGTGGCGGACACGCTCGCTGCTGGGTTCGCCCCTGGTGCTGGCGATGCACATCGGCTATGGGTGGCTGATCGTGTCCTTGTGCCTGCGGGCGACGGCGGCGCTCGGGCCGGAAGTGGCACTGGCGCCATCGGCGGCGGTGCACGCCTTCACCCTCGGCGCCTTCGGCCTCACCAAACTCAGCCTGATGACCCGGGTGGCACTGAAGCACACCGGCAGGCCCCTGACGGTTCGCCCGCTGATGGCCACCGCCTTCGCCGGCATGGCGATGGCGGCGCTGGCCCGCCTCGTCGCCGAGGCCGGGGTGGCGGCGGCGCCGCTGCTGGCGCTGTCGGTGCTGGCGTGGCTGACGGCCATGGCCCTTTACCTGATCGCCTGCGGCCCCTTCCTGGTGCGGCCCAGCCTGCCCCGCCGGCTTGAAAGCGGGCGGGACGCCCGCGCTCCCGGCCCATTAGCCGCCATTGCGGCGGCGGCCAAGGGGCCGGAGGTCCCGCCCGGCGAGGGGCAAACGAAAAACTAGGCGCTCGCCGGGATCACCGCGGTCGCCTCGATCTCCAGCTTGGCGCCGGCCTCGATCAGGCCATTCACCACCACCACGGCCATCACCGGGAAGTGGCGCCCCATGACCTCGCGATAGGCACCGCCAAGCTCCTTGCCGGCCGAGAGATATTCGTCCTTGTCGGTGATGAACCACGTCATGCGCACGACATGCTCGGGACGGGCGCCGGCCTCGTCCAGCACGGCGGCGATGTTCTTGAAGATCTGCCGGGCCTGGCCGACGAGGTCGTGCGCCTCGAACACTTCCTGCGCGTTCCAGCCCACCATCCCGGCGACGAACACCATCCGGCCCGAGGCGACGATGCCGTTGCTGTAGCCCTTTGGCCGCACCCAGCCGGGAGGATTGATGAATTCCATGAGCCGTACTCCGATTATGATTGAAGCATAAACTTTTTAGGCAACTTTCACCGAGGACGCAAGCGAAACAGCCGCCTCTGTCTCAAGCCGCACACCCGCCACAGGCGGCGGCCACCCCGATCCCCGCCCACATTATTCCATGCTTGAATATTTTATGTATAAAGGATAAACCGGAAGCCGGACGTCATGAGGAGAGTCGCGTGGAAAAGCCTGGCGAACTGAAACTGCCCCATCTGTTCCAACCCACCCAATGGGGACGGTTCGCGGTCAAGAACCGCGTGAAGTATGGCGCCTGCTGCGTCTCCAACTACAACGGCCGCGACGGCACCATCACCCCGCGCGAGCTGGCGCGCATGCGGGTGATCGCCGAGACCGGCTGCGGCATCATCACCAACCAGGGCGCCTATCCCGACCCGCTGGGCGAGGGTAAGGCCTATTTCCGGCAGGTGGCACTGTGGGACGACAAGTTCCTGCCGCAGTTCGAGATGATCGCCCGCTACATCCACGACGGCGGCGGCATCGCCATCCAGCAGATCCTGCACGCCGGCCGCTACGGCGGCATCGACCTCGGCTACTGCATCCAGCCGTCGGTGGTGCCGCAGACGCTGCCGCATTTCCGCGCGCCGCGCGAGATCACCAAGGAACAGATCAAGGAGACCGTCAAGCAGCACGCCGAGGCCGCCCGGCGCGCCGTCAAGGCCGGCTTCGACGGCACCGAGGTCACCAGCTTCATGGGCTACCTGCTGGCCAACTTCAACTCCAAGTTCACCAATCAGCGCAGCGACGAATACGGCGGCTCGCTGACCAATCGCGGTCGCTTCATGCGCGAGCTGATCGACTCCATCAAGCAGGCCACGCCCGACCATCCCCTGGTGGTCCGCCTCAACGGCGCCGAGTTGATGGACCGCTGGGGCGGCAACTCGGAGGACGAGTGCTTCGAGTTGATGCAGCAGGCCGCCGAGGCCGGCGTCGACATGATCAGCGTCACCGTCGGCTGGCAGGAGGCGCCCGAATCCTCCATCGGCCGCGACATCGCCCCCGGCAATCCTCCATCGGCCGCGACATCGCCCCCGGCCACTGGAACCGGCTGGCGCGGCGGGCCAAGCTGCTGCTCCCCGACATGCCCATCGCCTTCGGCGTCCGCCTGCCCGACCCCGAGATGGCCGAGGAATGCCTCAGGAACGGCGACTTCGACTACTGGGAAGTCTGCCGGCCGTTGCTGGCCGACCCCAAGATGCTGCACAAGGCCGCCGAGGACCGCCTCGACGAGGTCAAGCGCTGCGTCGGGCAGTTGAACTGCCTGTCGCGCCTGTTCCGCGACCTGCCCTACACCTGCGCCATGAACCCGGCGCTGGGCCACGAGGTCGAGCCCGAATACGCCATCACTCCGGCGGCGGTGAAGAAGAAGGTGATGATCGTCGGCGCCGGTCCGGCCGGCATGGAATGCGCCATCGCCGCCATCCAGCGCGGCCATGACGTCACGGTGTTCGACAAGTCCGACGGCATCGGCGGTGCCCTGCGGGGCTACGCCGCCCACGACCTGGCCAACCGCGCCGACCTCCAGAGCGTGGTGGCCTATTACGAGACCATGGCCCGCAAGCTGGGCATCAAGGTGGTGCTGTCCACCACCGTCGATCCCAAATTCATGCGCGACGTGCTGCACCAATACGATGCCGCGGTGATCGCAGCCGGCGCCCGCACCGACGAAGCCCAGCGCCCCAGCCTGGAAGATGGCGTCACCCTGATCGACGCCGCCGACGTGGCCTCCGGCAAAGTGGTGCCCGAGGGCCGGGTGGTGATGCTGGGCGGCGGCAAGATCGGGCTGACCCTGGCCGAATCGCTGGCGACCAAAGGCGCCAAGGTCACCATCGTCGAGGCCGACAAGCGCATCGCCGGCGACGTGATGCCGTCGTGGAAATGGCGCCACAACTCATGGATCGAGGAATTGGGCATTCCAACGGTGACCGGGGCACAGGTGACCAGGATCGACGCGGCCGGCGTCCACGTCATCGACGGCAAGGGCGAGGCCCACATCATCGCGGCGGATGCGGTGGTGTCGTCGACGCCGCGCAGGGCCAACCAGGAGCTGTTCCACGCCTTCGAATGGATGGTCGACGAGTTGCACGGCTGCGGCGATGCGCTGCTGCCACGCGGGCTCGCCATCGCCATCCAGGAGGGCTACCGGTTGGGATGCCGCCTGTGACGCCGCTGCCGCAGGCCGAGGCGTGGCTGCCGCTGCTGGCACGCCACGCCGAGCTGTTCGCCGACCTGGAGCCGGGCGCGCGCATCGGCGTGACCGTCCGCCGGCGGGGCGAGGATGCGGAGCCACCGGCCATGGTGGTGTGGGAGGCCGGCCACACCGGCATGACGGTGCAGCCGGCCATCTTCCCCGGCTTCGCCCGGGCGGGGGTGGACGTGCTGCTGGTCGGCGATGACGAGGCGCTGGCCGAAATCTCGCGCAGCCTGGCCGGCGACGCCCTGCCGGTGATGCGCCGCCACATTCGGCAGGGCGGCCTGGTGTCGTACCTGCTGCGGCGCCAGTGCGACCTGCTGGAGGCCGGCTACGAGACGCTGCTGACCGCCTTTGGCGTCGCCTTCATGGGGGCGTGCCGATGATCTTCCACAATCCCCAGGGCGGCCCGGAACTGGCTTGCGAAGACTGCGGCTGCCGCTGGTTCGACCGCCAGTCCAACACCTGCTACGAATGCGGCACCGCGGTGACCCCGGAGCAGATCGCCGCCTTCCAGCGGGCGCTGGCGGAGCATTACGAAAAGACCGGCCACAAGCCCTGATCCGGCACCACGGCGGCGGCCGGTCAGCCCCATAGGCGCCAGGATAGGCGCACCACGGCGCCGGGCCTCCCCTGGCAAAGCCGGGGGAGGGAAGGTGGGGGCCCAAGCGAAGCGCGGGAGTTTATCCGCCGGCACCACTCCCGCCTCGCCTTCGGCTCGTTGGGCCCCCCCCACCCTGCCCTCCCCCGGCTTTGCCAGGGGAGGAGTTAACCGAGCGCGGCCGCTCTGCCACCGGGCGCCGGGGAGTGTCCTTCAGGTTGAATAATGTGCATTGTGTTTGCATAATTGCAATATTGACTCGTTCGGGGGGGGCTAATACTAATGGTACGTTGACTTACCCTAACGGATAGTCAGGCGGGTGGGAATTCTGCTGGCTTGACCGAGTCAGGAGGGTGCCATGGCTCTCTGTAGGCGGCAGTGCTCTGATTGTCCGATGTCTGTGACCGTGCTCGTCGATGGCCGAGCATGCATGGCGCTGATGGTGGCAGGCGAAGCGATCATGGCCGAGGCCGCTTCGGATATCGCCGTAATCCTCAGGGTAAACGGTGAAGACATGGAAGTGAGTTGTTCCCACGTCATTGACCAAGAACTCTGGTGAACAGGGAGGGGGCAATGCGCACTGAAATGGTTCCCGCTGCCGACAACTGCACTTCGATTCGTTCTATGGGTGAATGCCCATGGAAATTACTTGACAGCCAAGACCTCAAGGGAGTCATGGCGGTTCTCGGTGAAGTGCTCGTGTGTGCAGACAGGATGGACTGTCGGTATTGGCGGGAATGCGAGTGCGAGGCATCTGACCAAATTCAGGCTGGAAGCTGACCAGTTACCGCGAGGGTAGTTTTTCTTATTATCGCTGCCGCCATCCCTGGTGTGACGGGGCGCGTGGTCCGGTTCCAGTGCCTGGACAGCGCGCGCCCGCTCACGGCGTTTGTAGTCGTGCCATTTGATTTGCCGTCTTGCCCCGTAAACAGGCGTTGTCCGGGGAGGCGTAGCGATAGGGCGGATTGATGTTTTTCCGGCCATCACATCCGGTACCCTCATCATTGGCCGCTCCCGTTTTGACGTTGTCAGGCCGTCGGCAACGATTTATGTCTCAACCATCTTGTCCAATCGAGGAACATTGACGGTGGGTCTGGGAGGCGACGACTCGGGCAGCCGGCTGCTGCCGCTCAGGGTGTGGCTGGCCCTGTTCGGGTCGGTGAAGCAGATCGAGGCGCTGGTCCGCACCAACCTGCGGGAAACCTTCGGCTCGACCCTGCCACGGTTCGACCTGCTGTCCCAGCTCTACCGCACCCCCGACGGGCTCACCATGAGCGAGCTGTCGACGCGGCTGATGGTCACCAACGGCAACATGACCGGCCTGATAACCCGCCTGGTGGGCGAGGGCCTGGTGGCGCGCGATCAGGACGCCGACGACCGCCGCGTCCAGCGGGTGCGGCTGACGCCGAAGGGCCGGCGGGTGTTCAGCAACATGGCGCCCGCCAACCAGGCCTGGGTCACCGAGGCGATGGCCGGCCTGACCGAGGACGAACTGCTGCAACTCCACACCCTGCTGGCCAAGCTCAAGGCCTCGGCCGCCGATGCCATGGCGCGCATGCACGGCGACGGCGAGGCCTGAAGAGGCCGCCAGCAGGGACCCCCGCCGTCGCGGGGGGCATCGGCCAGCACCGACAGCGACATGGCCACAAACCCTTTCCGTCTTGCCGGCTGAATATTCATTAATTTCCCTTTTTGAATGCGTCATGGTATATACACACCTTCATATGGGGATGTGCACTCATTGATTCGCCCTCTTTTTGCGCATAGCGTCTCCGGCGCACCGCAAGCGACCTGGGAGCCATTGATCCGTCATCTGCTGGCGACGGCCGGGCGGGCCGCGCTGTTGGCCGAGACCTTCGGCGCCGGCGATTTGGCGCGTGCCGCCGGGTTGCTTCACGATGCCGGAAAGCTGCGGGCCGCCTTCCAAGGCTACATCAGGGGTGAGGGACCCGCGGCCGAGCATTCCATCTGCGGCGCCATCCTGGCGGCCAAGCAGCACTATCCCGGCCCCCTCGGACGCCTGCTGGCCTATGCCATCGCCGGCCACCACGGCGGCCTGCCCGATGGCGGAGCCGCCGCCCCCGCCGACCTCGATGCCCGACTGGCCGAAGGCCGGCGACTGCTCGCCGACATGGCCCCATGGCCGCAGGAGCTGGCACTTCCGGGCAAGCCGGCCTTTCCCCTGCGCTGCGACCGCCGCGACATGGCCTTTGCCGCCAGCTTCCTGACGCGCATGCTGTTCTCGGCCTTGGTGGACGCCGACTTTCTGGAGACCGAGCGCTTCTACACCCCGGCCCAGGCGGCGGAGCGCGACGCCGTCGCGACCATCCCCATCGCCGCCCTGCGCCAACGGCTGGATCGCCACCTGGCAGGCCTTCCCGCCACCAGCGACGCCGCCCCGGCGGTGAACGCCCGCCGGGCCGACGTGCTGCGCCACTGCCGCGAGACGGCCGAGTCGGATCCGGGAGTGTTCTCGCTGTCGGTTCCCACCGGCGGCGGCAAGACCCTGTCGTCGCTGGCGTTTGCGCTCCGCCACGCCGAACGGAACGGGCTGGGGCGGGTGATCTACGTCATCCCCTTCACCTCGATCATCGAACAGACGGCGGATGTCTTCCGCCGTGCCTTCGGCGACCTGGCCGACGCGGTGGTCGAACACCATTCCGCGGCGCCGGTCGTCGAGACCGAGGACACCATGGGGCCGAAGCGCCTCGCCGCCGAAAACTGGGACGCGCCGGTGATCGTCACCACCAGCGTGCAGTTCTTCGAGACCCTCTACGCCAACCAGCCGTCACGCTGCCGCAAGCTGCACAACATCGCCGGAGCCGTGGTGGTGCTGGACGAGGTGCAGGCGCTGCCCCTAAGCCTCCTGGCACCCTGCGTCCGGGCCTTGCGCGAACTGGCCGAGCGCTGCCGCACCACGGTGGTGTTGTGCTCGGCGACGCTTCCCGACCTCGGGCGCAGCCCCAATCTCGGCACCGGCTTCGCCTCGGTGACCGGGATCATCGACGACGTCGCCGGGCTGTTCGCCGCCTTCGGCCGGGTGAAGAGCGAGCGGGCCGGGCGGCTCGACGACGACCAGCTGGCGCTACGCCTCGCCGCCGAGCCGCAGGTTTTGTGCGTGGTCGATTCGCGCGCCCAGGCGGCCGAGCTGTTCGCCTTGGTGGCCAAGCACCATCCCGAGGGCACCGTTCATCTCTCAGCCTCCCTGTGCCCCGCCCATCGCCGCGAGGTGCTGGACGAGGTCAGGCGCCGGCTGACGGATGGCCTGCCCTGCCGGCTGGTGGCCACCACCGTGGTCGAGGCCGGCGTCGACGTGGACTTCCCGGTGGTGTGGCGCGCCGCCGCCGGCATCGACTCGCTGGCCCAGGCGGCCGGGCGCTGCAACCGCCACGGCCTGCTGCCCTTCGGCCGCTTCGTCATCTTCGACAGCCCGCGCAAGCTGTGGCTGTCGGAATTGTCGCGGCGGCGCGAACTGGCGGCCCCACTGGTCCAAGCCGCCGACGACCCACTCAGCCTCGAAACGGTGCGCCGCTATTTCGCCACGCTGCTGGCGGTGGACAAGGGCTGCCTGGACGGCCCCGGAATTCTTCGCCGCCTCGACGAGGGCGGCGCCACCATGACCTGGCCGTTCCGCGGCATCGCCCGCGACTTCCGCATGATCGACCAGGACACCACGGCGGTGATCGTCCCGTGGCGGGGCGTGACCGAACCGCTGGTGGCCGAGCTCCGTGCCGGAACGGTGACGCTGAAGACGCTGCGCGCCCTGCAACAGGTCAGCGTCGCCGTCTACCCCGGCCCGATGCGGGCGCTGGAGGCGGCGGGAGCCATCGAACGCCTCGGGCCGGACCGGCGGTTCTCTCTGCTGGTGCGCGGCGAGTTCTATGACGCGGGGGTCGGGCTAAGAACGGGAGTGGATGGAGATTATTAAAGCCGGACATGAGGGGAGTAAAGACGTGGATTCATCGGGAATCAAGCTCCCGCCCCTGCCGAAGGCGGGGGAGGGTTGGGGTGGGGGCCCAACGAGCGAGAGCGAGGCGGGAGTGGTGCCGGCGGGAACACCGCTCGCCTTCGGCTCGGGCCCCCACCTTCCCTCCCCCGCCTTCGGCAGGGGAGGTCCGGCGCCGTCCTGCCCCACCGTCCCCGCTAATCCGCGATGAATAGGGGAGGCTGACCCGTGGCCACTGGCATCCAGGTGAAGGTGTGGGGCGACTACGCCCTGTTCTCGCGGCCGGAGTTCTCCACCGAGCGGGCGAGCTACGAGGTGATGACGCCCTCGGCGGCGCGCGGCATCGTCGAGAGTCTGCACTGGAAGCCGGCCATCCGCTGGGTGATCGACCGTATCCGGGTGCTGCGGCCGATCCGCTTCGACACCATCCGCCGCAACGAGGTGGCGAGCAAGGCGTCCTACGGCAATGCCCGCCAGGCGGCGCGCGGCGAACGGCCGCCGCCCTACATCATCGCCGACGACGACCGCCAGCAGCGCGCCGCCCTGGTGCTGCGCGACGTGGCCTATGTCATCGACGCCCATTTCGAGATGACGGCGCGGGCCGGGCGCGACGACAATCCCGGCAAGCACGCCGACATGGCGCGCCGCCGCATCGAGAAGGGGCAGTGTGCCTGGCAACCCAGCCTGGGCACCCGCGAGTTCACCTGTTTCTTCGGCCCGCCCGAGGCCGACGACCTCTGCCGCGTCGAGCCCACTCTGGCCGGGTCGCGCCCGCTGGGGTGGATGCTGCACGACATCGACTTTTCCGACAGCATGGCGCCGCGCTTCTTCAACGCGGCGCTGACCGACGGAGTGTTGACGGTGCCCTACTTCCGGCCGGCGAGGGCGTCATGATCCTCACCGCACTGAACGACTATTACCGCCGCGTCGGCGGCAGCGGCGACGACGCCCCGCCGCCCTTCGGCTTCGGGGTGCAGCGGGTGACCGGGGCGGTGCAACTGGATGGCGACGGCCGCCTCCTCGGGATCGTGCCGCTGCTGGTCAAGGACGACAAGGGCAAGGAGCGGCCGCGGTCGATGGTGGTGCCGCAGCCGCCGGGACGCACCTCGGGAGTCGAGGCCGCCTTCCTGTGCGATAACGGCGGCTATCTGCTCGGCCGCGACCTCAAGGGCAAGGGCGACCGCGTGCGGCAGCAGTTCGAGGCCGCGGCCAAGCTGCATCGGACGATCCTCGACGGGCTCGACGATGCCGCCGCCCGTGCGGTGCTGCGCCATTTCGAACGCTGGGACGGCCGGGCGGCCGACCTCAGCGAGGTCGAGGAGCTGCTGTCGGGCTGGCTGGTGTTCATTGTGGACGGCGGTCTGGTCCACGAACGGCCGGCGATCCAGGAGGCGTGGCGGCGCCATGTAGCGGCGTCCCGATCGACCGTGCTGGGGCAATGCCTGGTCACCGGCGAGAACGAGGTGCCGCTCGCCCGCCTGCATCCCTCCATCAAGGGGGCCGGCGGTCAATCCTCCGGCGCGTCCCTGGTGTCGTTCAATTTCGACGCCGCGGTCTGCTATGGCGGCGGGGCGGAGTTCGGCGTGCCGGTCAGCGAGGCCGCCGCCTTCGGCTACGGCGCCGCGCTGAACCACCTGCTGCGCCGCGAAACCGACCGCAGCCGCACCATCGGCGACATGACGGTGGTGATGTGGGCCGAGCGCCCCTGCCCCACCGCCGAGACCCTGCTGATGAAGCTGTTCGACCCGGTGGGGCTGTCGCCCGCCGACGACGCCTCGCCCGAGGATGTCGCCCGCGCCGCCCAGGTGCGCGGCGCGCTGGACCGTATCCGGCTCGGCCAGATGCCGGAGGGCTTCGAGGACGATGCCGGCGTCACCTTCTACGTCCTCGGCCTGTCGCCCAACGCCGCCCGGCTGTCGGTGCGGCTGTGGCGGGTCGCCACCCTGGCAGACCTGATCGCCAATGTCCGCCGCCACCAGCAGGATCTGGCACTGGTCACCGACGGCCCCAAGCGCTCACCCTACCCTGCCCTGTGGACCCTGGTGGATGCCACCCGCCCCAAGGACAAAAATGGCAAGACGCGCGGCCGCGCCGACAACGACAGGCGCTTCAAGCTGCACGGCGACCTGCTGCGCGCCGCCATCACCGGCGGCCCCTACCCGGCGGCCCTGCTGCCGGTGCTGCTGAACCGCTTCCGCGCCGACGGACAGCTCAGCCATCCCCGCGTCGCCCTGCTGAAGGCGGTGGTGCAGCGGGCGTGGCGCACCGAATGCCCCGAGAGGAAGGATCTACCCATGGCCCTCGACGACACCCGCCCCGAGACCGGCTACCTGCTCGGCCGCCTGTTCGCCGCGCTGGAGCGGTTGCAGACCGCGGCGCAGGGAAGCGACCTCAACCGCACCATCCGCGACAGCCATCTCGGCGCCGCCGGCTCGACGCCGCGCAGCGCCTTCAACCACCTGCTGCCGCTGTCGGAGGCCCACCGCCGCAAGGGCCGGCGCGAGAACCCCGGCGGCGTGGTGATCGCCGACCGGGTGATCGGCCGGGTGATGGGCGAGTTGCACGACATCCCGCCGGTATTGGACCCCGAGGACCAGGCCCTGTTCTTCCTCGGCTACTACCAGCAGCGCCAGGACTTCTTCACCAAGCGCAGCGAACCCGCTGCCACCGATACCGTCTGATCCAGGGGGAACCGATCCATGACCGTGCTGAACAACCGCATCGAATTCGTCTACTTCTTCGACGTCACCAACGGCAATCCCAACGGCGACCCCGACATGGGCAACATGCCGCGCACCGACCCCGGCACCCAGCGCGGCCTGGTCACCGATGTCTGCCTCAAGCGCAAGATTCGCAACTTCGTGGCACTGACCCGGGAAGGCGTCGCCGGCCACGACATCTATGTCCGCGAGAAGGCCATTCTCAATCAGCAGCACGCCAAGGCCTATGCGGCGCTGGGGCTGAAGGCGGACGCCGGCAAGCTGCCCAAGAAGGAGGACGAGGCCCGCGCCGTCACCAGGTGGATGTGCGACACCTTCTTCGACATCCGCGCCTTCGGCGCCGTCATGACCACGGGAACCAACTGCGGCCAGGTGCGCGGCCCGGTGCAGATCGCCTTTGCCCAAAGCATCGAGCCGATCCAGCCGCTGGCGGTCGCCGTCACCCGCATGGCGGTGGCCACCGAGGCCGAGGCCGACAAGCAGCACGGCGACAACCGCACCATGGGCGAAAAGATGATCGTGCCCTACGCGCTGTACCGCTGTCACGGCTTCATCTCGCCCCATTTCGCCCGCCGCACCGGCTTCACCGAGGCCGATCTCACCCTGCTGTGGCAGTCGCTGATCAACATGCTCGACCACGACCATTCGGCGGCGCGCGGCGAGATGACGGCGCGGCGGCTGATCGCCTTCCGCCACGACAGCGACATCGGCAACGCGCCGGCCCACAAGCTGCTCGATCTGGTCACCACGGCGCGCGCCGATCCCGACGCCAAGGCTCCGGCACGGTGCTTCACCGACTACACCATCGCCTTCGACGAGGCCGGCGTGCCGCCCGGCGTCACCGCGGAGGTGCTGCTCTGAAGCATCCGGCCGCGCGCAGGCGTCCGCCCGGCGAGGGGCATCTCATGAACGAAGACGAGGATCTCATTCCACTCTCGGCGTTGCAGCACTGGCTGGTCTGTCCCCGCCAGTGCGCGCTGATCCACCTGGAGCAGCAGTGGTCGGAGAATGCCGCCACCGCCGAGGGCAAGGTGTTGCACGCCCGCGTCGATTCCGGCGGCTCAGAGACGCGCGGGACGGTGCGCAGCGCCTGGGGCCTGCCGCTGCGCTCGACCCGCCTCGGCCTGTCGGGCAAGGCCGATCTGGTGGAGTTCCACCGCCACCCCGATGGCTCGGAGACGCCGGTTCCCGTCGAGCACAAGCGCGGGCGCCCCAAGGACGACGACCGCGACCGCGTCCAGTTGTGCGCCCAGGCCCTGTGCCTGGAGGAAATGCTGGGGGTGGCGGTGCCGGCCGGCGCCCTGTTCTACCACGCCACCCGCCGCCGCGACGTGATCGCCCTCGACCAGCCCCTGCGGCGGCGCACCGAGGACGCGGCGGCGGCGGTGCGGGCGCTGATCGCCTCGGGCCGCACTCCGCCGCCGGTGGCGGTGCCGGCGTGCGGCGGCTGTTCGCTGGCCAACCTCTGCCTCCCCACCGCCGCCGCGCCGGGGCGCCGCGTCGCCGACTATTTCCAGCGTGAACTGGCGAAGCCATGAAGGAACTGCTGAACGTCCTCTACGTCCACACCCCCGACAGCTGGCTGCACAAGGAGGGCGAATGCGTCGCGCTGAAGGTCGAGGGCCAGCCGCCGCGCCGCATCCCGGTTCAGGGGTTGGAGGGCATCGTCTGCATCGGCCGGGTGTCCCTGAGCCCGCAGGCGATGGCCCACTGCGCCGAGAACGGCGTCGCCGTCACCTGGCTGACCGAAAACGGGCGCTACCTCGCCGCCATGCACGGCCAGATTCGCGGCAATGTGCTGTTGCGGCGCCAACAGTACCGCTGGGCCGATGACCTTTCCCGCTCGGCCAGCATGGCGCGGTTCGTGCTGAAGGCCAAGCTGGGCAACGCCCGCGGCGTGCTGCGCCGGGGAGCGCGCGAAGCGGCCTCCGACGAGACCCGCCAGCGTCTCACCGCCGCCGCCGAGGCCCACACCACGGCGCTGACCCGATTGGACCGCGAGCAGGGACTGGACGGCCTGCGCGGCGTCGAGGGCGACGCCGGCCACACTTACTGGACCGCCTTCCCCAGTTTGATTCTGGTGGACGATCCGGCCTTCCGCTTCGCCGGGCGCAACCGCCGGCCGCCGCTGGACCCGGTCAACTGCCTGCTGTCCTTCGTCTACACCCTGCTGGCCCACGACGTGCGGGCGGCGCTGGAGGGGGTGGGGCTCGATCCCTATGTCGGCTTCCTGCACCGTGAGCGGCCCGGCCGCACCGCGCTGGCCTTCGACCTGATGGAGGAGCTTCGGCCGGTGCTGGCCGACCGCCTGGTGCTGTCGCTGGTGAACCGCCGCCAGGTGGCCGAGGGCGGCTTCCGCACCCGCGACGGCGGCGGCGTGGTGATGGACGAGGACACCCGCAAGGAAGTTCTGACCGCCTGGCAGCGGCGCAAGCGGGACAAGATAACCCACCCGTTCCTCGGCGAGTCCATCGAGGTCGGGCTGCTGCCGCATGTGCAGGCGCTGTTGCTGGCCCGTCACATCCGCGGCGATCTCGACGGCTATCCCGGCCTGCTGTGGTCATGAGGCCGCCATGCTGGTGGTGGTCAGCTACGACGTGAACACCCAGGACGCCGCCGGCCGCCGCCGCCTGCGGCGCATCTCGAAGATCTGCCAGGACTACGGCCAACGCGTGCAGTTCTCGGTCTTCGAGTGCGACGTCACCCCCGCTCGCTGGGTCGAACTCAGGGCCCGCCTGTTGGCCACCATGAGCCACACGGCGGATTCACTCCGCTTCTACAACCTGGGCGCCGACGGCCAGCGCCGCATCGAACACATCGGCACCCGCCAGCCCCTCGACCTTGATGGCCCGCTGATCTTCTGACCGCGAACCCCCAACACCCACCGAATGTCGGGGAGACTCGCGCCTTAGGCCAACCTGTTGATGCGAGAGGGGAAATTGTTTCCCGAGAGCGAGCGTGACGGGTAGTCCGTGCCACGACGGTAGAGCGGGCGGACAAATTCGCGGATCAAGCCGGATATCGCGAACCCTGCAGGGATGTTAGAAGATGAGGGTCGCTCCCTCGCACGGGGGCGTGGGTTGAAACGTGCAGCAGGCCAACCAGGCGCTCGCCGCCGCGCCGGTCGCTCCCTCGCACGGGGGCGTGGGTTGAAACCTGGGCAACGCGGGAGCGGTGGGCCGCCTCTATCCCGTCGCTCCCTCGCACGGGGGCGTGGGTTGAAACGACGCCATCGGCCTCAACA
>JACPDP010000055.1:0-387 GCA_016183945.1 Magnetospirillum sp. | reverse complement strand
GCCTCAACATCGACCCGAATACCGAGTCGCTCCCTCGCACGGGGGCGTGGGTTGAAACGGCTCGACGGTGCCACCCTCGAAGGCAAGGGCGAGTCGCTCCCTCGCACGGGGGCGTGGGTTGAAACTTGCCCTCGGCCGTCCCCTCCCCCGCGTGCGGAGTCGCTCCCTCGCACGGGGGCGTGGGTTGAAACTCGGTGTCCCCCTGTGGGAACTGTGGCCTGACCGGTCGCTCCCTCGCACGGGGGCGTGGGTTGAAACAGAGCCGGGGGCGGTGATGCACCAGTTGGCGCTGGTCGCTCCCTCGCACGGGGGCGTGGGTTGAAACGAGGACGGGACGCTGCTCAGCTACGACGCCGCATCGTCGCTCCCTCGCACGGGGGCGTGGGT
>JACPDP010000054.1:61044-61852 GCA_016183945.1 Magnetospirillum sp. | reverse complement strand
GGACCTGACCTGGGAAGTGTTCCGCGACACCCTGATCGAGCAGTGCGAGCAGGGCGTCGACTACTTCACCATCCACGCCGGGGTGCGGTTGGCCTATATCCCGCTGACCGCGAAAAGGGTGACCGGCATCGTCAGCCGCGGCGGCTCGATCATGGCCAAGTGGTGCCTGGCGCATCACAAGGAGAATTTCCTCTACACCCATTTCGAGGACATCTGCGACATCCTCAAGGCCTATGACGTCGGCTTCTCGCTGGGTGACGGCCTGCGCCCCGGCTCCATCGCCGACGCCAACGACGCCGCTCAGTTCGCCGAGCTGGAGACCCTGGGCGAGCTGACCCACCGTGCCTGGAAGCACGACTGCCAGGTGATCATCGAAGGCCCGGGCCATGTGCCCATGCACAAGATCAAGAAGAACGTCGAGAAGCAGATGGCGCTGTGCGGCGATGCGCCCTTCTACACCCTGGGGCCGCTGGTGACCGATATCGCGCCGGGCTACGACCACATCACCAGCGCCATCGGGGCGGCGATGATCGGCTGGTTCGGCACCGCCATGCTGTGCTACGTGACGCCCAAGGAGCATCTCGGACTGCCCGGTCGCGAGGACGTGCGCGAAGGCGTCGTCACCTACAAGCTGGCCGCCCACGCCGCCGATCTCGCCAAGGGCCACCCGGCGGCGCGCCTGCGCGACGACGCTTTGAGCCGCGCCCGCTTCGGCTTCCGCTGGCGCGACCAGTTCCACCTCAGCCTCGACCCCGAGAAGGCGCTGGCGTTCCACGACCAGACCCTGCCGGCCGAGGGTGCCAAGCTG
>JACPDP010000054.1:0-61017 GCA_016183945.1 Magnetospirillum sp. | reverse complement strand
CAGCCGATCATCGCCGCCCCGATGGCGCTGGTGATGTGGTCGTAGCCCGGCGCGATATCGCCGCCGCCGAGGCCGGCATGGCCGAGATGAGCGAGAAGTTCGTGCGTGACGGCGCCGAGATCTACAAGGCGGAGAGGCCGGCGGCGGAGTAGATGAACCATAAGCCCTCCCTCGCCAAAGGCGGGGGAGGGTTGGGTGGGGGCGCAACGAGCCCCACCGAGGCGGGAGTGGCGCCGGCTGGGATAGTCCCGAAAATACGCGGTGCAATGAATTAACCACAGAGATGGAAGGCACAGAGATGTCGTGCCGCCGGGTACTGTGCGGTCGCCCGATCGGCATCTCTGCAAAAAACTGGGCCAGGGACTCTGGCCCAGTTTTTCAGCGAGGCCGCCAACAAGGGACGGGCGCTGGGCAATGACCGCTTCAAGGACGAGATCGCTCGCCTGACCCAGCGCCGGGCCGCCCCCGCGCCGCGCGGCCGGCCGAGGAAGTCAGAGGCGTGCCATGCACGATAAATGGACTCTTGCCAATTTTTCACGCTAAATTTGCTGATAAATGCAGGCCAAGCGAGCAATTCTCATTGACGGCCACAAATTACACTACCATAACGGAGCGCATCGCTATTGATGCTCCTTTAATGTGGAGTAATTAAAAAATGCCACATCTTTTCGATGACATGAACTTGTGCGCCCACCAGGGGTTTTCGATCACAAATCAAACGTCAACTCCCCTTGAAATAATGCTGGGGCAGTATGGTGACGAACAGGACGTCTTCAACCTGCTGACCGGAACTTTCGTCAACGGTACAGTCGAGTGCCCCCTGAGCGGCCCCATGAATATTACCGTTCCTCCGAGCAGCGAATGCGGTGTCGGTGGAGGGCCGAGCATCAGTTCAGCAGATAATCAGGATAACTTCGGCCAGATGCTGGTCACCTGGTTCGCCGGCGGCAAAAACCTTCAGGCTCGGAAGGTCAACTTCGGCGTGTCCGTCAATGGCGTCGCCCTCAATCCGCCCCCGCTGTGCTTCACCGCGGATGAAGGGACATGGACGACGGTGTATGGCGGCATCGGCCAAACCGACAAGGCCTGGACATCGCAGCCGATCAACGGCGTCGTCTACAACATCATGATGCGCGGTGGCGGCACCAGCAAGATCAGCCTGGGCGATACTGGCCTTGGCGGCACCTATTACTGCTTCGATATCCTGATCCGCCAGAGGAACGCCTGACGACGGTTTTTTTTGGGGGGGCACGCCGGTGCGGCGGCCCCTTCTTTCCCACCCCCAAGCCAAACCCTGGTCGCGACGGTAGATCTCCAGCCGCGGGTGGGCAGCGAACAGGTCGGTGGCGGCCTTGTCGCGGATGGCATCCAGCCGCCGCTCGCCCTCGCCCAGGTCCCGGGCACCCTCCTGAAAAACGGGGTCAGTGAAATGAACTGCCCCCCTGTCGTGAGACACGCACCATTTGAATCATCCCCCTCCCGCCCGGCCCGAGGATAGCCCCGGGCAAAAGCTCCCCCGCAGGCGGCAGAGGGTGTTCGGCGCCGCGAAAGCGAACCGGCCGGACATACCGGCCTCCCTTTCCCTCTTTTTTTCTTGGCTTTCTTGTCCGTCTTCGCCTTGCCGCCGTCTTCCGACATAACGGCGGCATCGCCGGCGCCGGTCTTGCGCTCACCCTTGCGATGGGCGCCGTTCTGGCGGTGTTCCGCCGAACTGCCGAGGTTGGGACTGTTCTTCTTGTCCTTGGCGTCGGCGGGCGCGGCCCAGAGGGCGATGGCGGCGACGAGCAGCGTGGCAAACACAGCTTTCATGGCAGCCCCCCCAAAGGGGTTGAGCTGCCATTGTCGATGATTGCCGTCTGCGCGTCGAATGGGCCCTCAGCCCAGCGCCGCCTCGATCCTCTCGATCGCCGCCGCCGCCGCCGCGCCGTCGGGGCCGCCGGCCTGGGCCATGTCGGGGCGGCCGCCGCCGCCCTTGCCGCCCAGCGCCTCGGAGCCGATCCGCACCAGGTCCACGGCGTTGAAGCGGCCGGTGAGGTCCTCGGTGACCGCCACCACCAGGCTGGCCTTACCGTCGGCGGTGCCGATCAGGGCGATGACGCCGGAGCCCAGTTGCTTCTTGATCTCGTCGGCCATGCCCTTGAGGTCCTTGGCGGGAACGCCGTCCAGCACCATCCCCGAGAACGCGATACCGTTGACCTGCTTGACGGCCACCCCGCCGCCGCCGCCGGTGGCCAGTTGCTTGCGGGTGTCGGCCAGCTCGCGCTCGAGCTTGCGCCGGTCGTCCATCAGCTGGGTGATGCGGGCGGGAAGGTCGGCGGCGCCCACCTTCAGCGTGTCGGCGGCGCGCGCCAGCAGCTCCTCCTGCTCCTGCGCCCAGGCGAGGAACGCCGCTCCGGTCACCGCCTCGATTCGGCGCACCCCGGCGGCGACGGCGCTTTCCGCCACCACCTTGAAGCCGCCGATGTCGCCGGTGTGGCGGACATGGGTGCCGCCGCACAGCTCGACCGAGAAGCGCAGGCCGGCGGTGTCGCCGCACTTCTCGCCGAACAGCGCCATGGCGCCTTCCTTGATGGCGTCCTCGGGGGTCATGATCTTGGTGGCGACGTCCTTGTTGAGCCGAATCTGCCGGTTGACCTCGGCCTCGACGGCGCGCAGCTCGTCCAGGGTCATCGCCTTGGGATGGGCGAAGTCGAAGCGCAGGCGGTCGGGGCCGACCTGGCTGCCCTTCTGGGTGACGTGCTCGCCCAGGGTGCGCTGCAGTGCCGCGTGCAGCAGGTGGGTGGCCGAGTGGTGCGCCCTTGTCGCGTCGCGTCGTTCGACGTCGATGGCGAAATGAGCGTCCTCGCCCACCGCAATCGGGCCGCCCTCGACGGTGCCGAAATGGACGATGAGGTCGCCCAGCTTCTTCTGGGTCTCGCGCACCACGACGCGGGTCTTGCCGCCGGCGATGGTGATGATGCCGGTGTCGCCCATCTGGCCGCCCGATTCGCCGTAGAACGGGGTCTGGTTGGCGATCACCGCCACCTCGTGGCCGGGATGGGCGGCTTCCACCGCGCTTCCGTTCTCCACCAGGGCGACGATCTTGCCCTCGGCCTGCTCGGCGTCGTAGCCGAGGAATTCCGAGGCGCCGACCGCCTCACGCAGCTCGAACCACAGGGATTCGGTGGCGGCCTCGCCCGAGCCGGCCCAGGCCTTGCGGGCTTCGGCGCGCTGGCGCTCCATGGCGGCGCTGAAGCCGTCGGTGTCGACGGCGATGTGGCGCGCCTTGAGGGCGTCCTGGGTCAGGTCGAGCGGGAAGCCGTAAGTGTCGTAGAGCTTGAACGCCACCTCGCCGGGCAGGGCGGTGCCGGCGGGCAGACGCGCGGTCTCCTCGTCCAGCAGCTTGAGACCCTTGTCGAGCGTGGTCTTGAAGCGGCTTTCCTCCAGTTTCAGCGTCTCGGTGATCAGGGCGCCGGCGCGGACCAGTTCGGGATAGGCCTCGCCCATCTGGCGGATCAGGGCGGGCACCAGCCTGTACATCACCGGCTGGTCGCAGCCCATCAACTGGGCGTGGCGCATGGCGCGGCGCATGATGCGGCGCAGCACATAGCCGCGGCCCTCGTTGGAGGGCAGCACGCCGTCGGCGATCAGGAAGCAGGACGAGCGCAGATGGTCGGCCATCACCCGGTGCGACACCCGATGCGGCCCGTCGGGATCGGTGCCCGAGGCCTCGGCCGAGGCCATGATCAGCGAACGCAGCAGGTCGACGTCGTAGTTGTCATGCACGCCCTGCATGACGGCGGCCCAGCGCTCGAGGCCCATGCCGGTGTCGATGGAGGGCCTGGGCAGCGGTACGCGGGTGGCCTTGTCCACCTGCTCGAACTGCATGAACACCAGATTCCAGATCTCGATGAAGCGGTCGCCGTCCTGGTCGGGGCTGCCGGGCGGGCCGCCGGGGATGTGGTCGCCGTGGTCGTAGAAGATTTCCGAGCAGGGCCCGCAGGGGCCGACGTCGCCCATGGACCAGAAGTTGTCGGAGGTGGGAATGCGGATGATGCGGGATTCGGGGAGGCCGGCGATGCGCTTCCAGGCCGAGGCGGCGTCGTCGTCGTCGTGGTAGACGGTGACCAGCAGGCGGTCGCGCGCCAGCCCGAACTCCTTGGTGATCAGGGTCCAGGCCAGCTCGATGGCCAGCTCCTTGAAGTAGTCGCCGAACGAGAAGTTGCCCAGCATCTCGAAGAAGGTGTGGTGCCGCGCGGTATAGCCGACATTGTCGAGATCGTTGTGCTTGCCGCCGGCGCGGACGCATTTCTGCGAGGTGGTGGCGCGCGTGTAGTCGCGCTTCTCGACGCCGGTGAAGACGTTCTTGAACTGCACCATGCCGGCGTTGGTGAACATCAGCGTGGGGTCGTTGCGCGGCACCAGCGGGCTCGAGGCGACAACTTCGTGGCCATTCTTGGCGAAGAAGCCGAGGAACGCGGCGCGGATATCGTTGGCTGTCTGCATGGCCCCTACTTAGTCATGCGGACGTCCCGGCCCAAGGAACTGCTCCCAGGCGGTCGACCGTCCGGACGAAAGCGGATTATTAACCCGTTGCAGGTAAGCCTGTCCAGTCCGCCTCGGTTCAGCCGGTACGAACCCGGCCGACGAATTCCTCCGCTTCGTGGCCCAACGGCGGTCCGGATTGCGGCCACTTTTGGGATACCTCTGCCGGGCGGCGGGCCTCCCCCTTTCGGGACGGTGCCCCGCACCGCCGACTCATTGATAGTGGTCATTCCTGAAAGTTTTCGGAAAGAGGCCCATGCGCCGCCGGACGGATGTCGTCATTCCCATTGTCTACGCCGTGTTGTCCTTCACCTGGATCGCCGCCTCGGATCAAGCGGTGCAGCGCTTTTTTCCCGACAATCCGGCCAAGGCGCAGACCTGGAAGGGCACCCTGTTCGTCGTCGCCACCGCCGTCCTGCTCTCGCTGGTGCTGCGCGCCCTGCGCGGCGAGCAGGATCGCATCAACGCTTCGCTCCGCGACACCGCGCGTCGGCTGGAGCAGTCGCGGCGAGACTACCAGGTGATTATCGACAACATGCCGGACCTGTTCTTCCGCACCGCCGGCGACGGCCGCTTCCAGATGGTGTCGGCCATGGGCACCGAGATGCTGGGGTACACCAACGCCGAATTCATGGCCATGAACATCCGCGACCTGTGCTACTCAGCCGAGGACCGCGCCAAATTGACCGAGGTGCTGTCGCGCGCCGAAGGCAAGCGCGTGGCCATCGACCTGCGGCTGAAGCGGCGCGACGGCTATCCCGTCTGGGCGGCGCTCAACATCATCCCGCGCTACGTCGCCGGCAAGGCGCTGGCCATCGACGCCATCGCCCGCAATATGACCGCCGCGTTCGAGGCCACCGCCGACCTTAAGATGGCCAAGCAAACCGCCGACGCCGCCAGCATCACCAAGTCGCGCTTCCTCGCCGCCGCCAGTCACGACCTGCGCCAGCCGGTACAGAGCCTGTTCCTGTTCGCCGGCGTGCTTGATCAACAGCTGCAGGGCCGCCGCGCCCGCAAGCTGGTGGGCGACATGCTGCATGCGCTCGATGCCCTGAAGCTGCTGCTGGACGGGCTGCTCGATATGTCGAAGCTGGACGCCGGCCTGGTGGCGCCGCAGTTCGAGGATGTACCGCTGGCGCCGTTGCTCGGCCGTCTGGCTGACGAATACGGCCGCCGCGCCAGCAATCTCGGACTCAAGTTCCGTTACGTCCCGACCACCGCGGTGGTGCGCTCCGATCCCGTGTTGTTGGAACGCATGCTGCGCAGCCTGATGGACAACGCCCTGCGCTTCACCCCGTTCGGCACCATCCTGCTGGGCTGCCGCCGGCACGGACCGCGGCTCGATCTCCAGGTTCTCGACACCGGGATCGGCATCCCGCCCGAGCAACTGGCCAACATCTTCGAGGAATTTCACCAGATCGGCAATCCCGAGCGCGACCGCACCAAGGGCCTCGGCCTCGGGCTCGCCATTGTGCGGCGGCTGTCGCGGCTGCTGGGCCACGACATCGACGTCGCCTCGGCCCCCGGTCGCGGCTCGCGCTTCACCGTCACCGCTCCCATGGCCGCCCACAAGGGAGCCGAGCGTGCCGGCCCCTATGTGCCGGCACCCGACCGCACCGGCGGCACGGTGGTAGTGATCGAGGATGAGCCGCTGGTTCGGCTGGGCTTCCAGACCATGCTGGAGGGCTGGGGCTTTGAAGTGATGGCGGGGGCCACCGCCGAGGAGGTGCTGGAGGAAATAGATCGCTCTGGCCACAAACCCGATCTCATCATCGCCGACTATCGCATGCCCAACAATGCGGTGGGCACCGAGGCCATCCACGCCGTGCAGCAGCACTGCGGCGGCCACACCCCCGGCCTGATCGTCACCGGCGACACCGCTCCCCAGCGCCTGCGCGAGGCCAAGGCCTCCGGCTTCGAGCTGCTGCACAAGCCGGTGGCGGCCCACGAACTCAGGAAGGTGGTCAACACACTGCTGGCGGCGTGAGGGGAAAGGGGGGCTCCCTTACCCCTCCGCGCCCTTGGCCCTTTCCTTCCTGGCGGCGGGCTTTTCGGTCTTGACCGGCCTGGTCTCGGCGGCGCAGGCGGCTGCCACCGGGTGGGCGACGGCGCGGGTGGCGAAGCCCTCCAGCTCCTGGTGCTTCAGCGCCATGATCTTGTCGAACAGCGGCGCGTGGTCTTCACAGTAATTGGCGACTTGGTGGGCGCGTTGCGACTCCTCGTTGGCCAGCGACGTGACGAAGCGGTCGAACTGGCGGCGGTGGTCCTTGCCGAAATGCTGCGAGAAGTGGCCCTCCAGCACCTTGGCGTTCAAAGCCAGCGTCTGCGCGAAACGCTGGACGTATGAGGCGTACTGCCCCGGCAGTTCGGGAAAGCCGGCGCGGCAGTTGAGCGAGGCCACCTGCAACTGGACGTGCAACTGCCGCATCTGGGCGGCGCGCATCTCGGGTGCGTTGAAGCAGGGGGGGGCGGCGGCGGCGGTGCCGGCCAGGGCGGAAATCAGCACGGTGAGCGCAGTGATACGGGCGATGTTCAAGGGGAAGCCTCGGGTCGGAAGGGGTCTGCCGCTAGTTTGGCCGTCCCCCCCCAAAAGATCAACAGCCAGTCCGGGGCATTATTGGGACCGGGCGGGCAGGACCATATTCGCGCGCCCCCTCTCCCCCCGGCCACTCTCCGCTTGAAAGGCTGCTTCCGGCACTCCTTCGGCAGCATATGTCTCCTCGGCACTGCCTGTGGACTTTCGACAGCCTGTTCAACTGCCGTCGGGGGGGGCCGATGCGATACATCGATGTCGACCAGCCTCAGGATTGCCGGGTCCGGCCGCGTCTGGCTTGGTCCGGCAGCGCCCGAGCCGGTGGCGAAGGGCGACGGACCGCTCCGGCGGCCGTCGCCCATTTTCTCAAAGCGGGGCTGATGATCGCCGGCCGGCTGTTGGATGCCGGAGTGGTGGCGGCGGCGGTTTGGCTGCTGCGGTCGCCGGCCCTGCTGCCGCAGACGGTGGCGGTGGCCGCTCTGCTCGCCGTGCATCTGCTGCAGATTTGTGGAGCCTACGACGACGAGGCCGGTTATGCCCGCCCCGCCCGGCTGGCCCAGGCCGCGCTGCTGCCCGCGGTGGCGGTGGCGGTGGCGGGTGGTGGGCCGGCCGTCATGGCGCTGGCCGCCGTCGCCGCCGTCCTCGTCCGCCTGCTGTGGTCTCCGGTGGTGGTTGCCCTCGGCCGCTGGAACGGGGCGGCGCGGCGGGTCCTGGTGGTGGGCGACCGCGACCGCGCCCTGGATGTGCTCAGCCTGCTGGCCGGCGCGCACCGCCGCTGGGCGTTGCCGGTGGGGGTGCTGCTCGACCGCGACGCGCCGGTCCGCCCGGCCTTCGGCGGCTTCATCGCCTCTATCGACGAGGCCGAACGCATGGCCCACGACGAGGCGGTGGACGATGTGGTGCTGGCCCTGCCGTGGAGCGACGGCGACCGGGTGGCGGCCTGCCTCGAACGCCTGCGGCCGTTGGCGGTCGACATCCACCTGTTCCCCGACCGGCCGGCGCCCTTTGTCGATGGCGAGGGGGTCTCGCTGCTGGGCGGCGTCCCCATGGCCCGCCTGGGCTCGCGGCCGCTGGCCGGTTGGGGAGCAGTGATCAAGGCTGTGGAAGACAGGGTGCTGGGGGTGCTGATCCTGCTCACCGTCTCGCCGGCGATGCTGGCGGTGGCCATCGCCATCAAGCTCGACTCGCCCGGGCCGGTGCTGTTTCGCCAGCAGCGCTACGGCTACGACAACCGCCCCTTCACCTGTTTCAAGTTCCGCAGCATGTACGCGCGGCCCGAGGAGGTGCAGGTGCGCCAGGCCAGTCGCGAGGACCCTCGCGTCACCCGGGTCGGCCGCTTCATCCGCCGCACCTCGCTGGACGAATTGCCGCAGCTGTTCAACGTGGTGGGCGGCAGCATGTCGCTGGTGGGGCCACGCCCGCACGCGGTGTCGCATCACCACACCTATGCACGCCTGGTGGACGACTACCGCTGCCGCCACCGCATGAAGCCCGGCATCACCGGCTGGGCTCAGGTCAACGGCTTCCGCGGCGAGACCGCCACCCTCGACCTGATGAAGGGGCGGGTGGTGCACGACCTCTGGTACATCGACCACTGGAGCCTGTGGCTCGACCTGGAAATTCTCGCCCGGACTCCCCTCGCCTGCCTGGATGGCTGCAACGCCTACTGACCGGAGAGTGCCGCGCATGAGTGCCCGCGCCGTCGCCCACGTGCTGTTCCGCCACTACCGTCCCATGCTCGCCGTATTCCTGCTCTGCCTGGCGCTGGGAGGGGGGGCGGCCTTGCGTCCCCCCTCGTGGAGGGCCGAGGCGGTGGTGCGGGCCGAAGCCGTTCATGCGGAGGGCATCGCGGTGGAGACTCTGGGCGATGGGCGGCTGCGGCTGTCGGTGGCCCGCGCCGATGGCCCGGCCGCGCTGGCCGGCCTGGTCGCCGTGTTGGAGGCGTTGCAGGCGCCGGCTCCCGATGATCCGGCCACCGCCGCGCTGGCCCGTCAGGCGGCCGAGGCGCGCCAGAAGGTCGAGGCCTGGCGCCACCGCAACGGTACTTCCGACGCTGCCGCCGACCTCAGGCGTCGCGCCGAGCTGGAAGGCGAGGCTACGGCCGCCGAGGCCGAGGCCGCCGCGCTGGCCGACAAGCTGGCCATGCTGAAGGCGCGGCTGGCCACTACGCCCGCCACCATCCAGCTGTCGTCCGACCGCGAGCGCTCACGCGTCATCGACGAAGCCAAGGCCAAGCTGTTCGAGATGCAAACCCGCGAGCAGGAGTTGCTGGGCAAGTACCAGCCGACCAGCCCGCTGGTGCAGAACCTGCAGGCCGAACGCCGGCGTGTCGAGGAGCTGCTGAAGGGGCTCGACACCCCCGTCGAAGCCCGTGTCCGCAGCGGCGCCAACGAGGTCTACCAGGACCTGGAGAAGGAAGCCTTTCGCACCGAGGCGGCGCTGACCGCCGCCCGCGGCCGCGGCAAGGCCCTGACCCGCCAGATGGCAGAACTCGACCGCCGCATGGAGAGCGCCGGTGGCGGCGGCCGTCTGGACCGCGTCGCCACCGACCTGGAAACCCGTCTGGCGGCTCGCCGCGCCGCGCTGCATCCGGCACCGGTGGCGGTGGTCGAGCCGCCGCGGCTGGTGCCTCCGCCGCCAAGGTCGGCGGCTTTGGCGGCGGGGCTGGCGGCGGGGCTGCTGCTGGGGCTGGCCGCCGCCTTTGCCGCTGACCGCCTGTCCACCCGCTTCGCTACTCCAGCCGACGTCGAGCGCCGCCTCGGACTGCCGGTTCTGACTGTCCTCTCTCGCGAGGGTTGAGCCATGTACAAAGAATTTTACAATCTGTCGGCCGAACCGTTCCGGGTGACTCCCGATCCCGGTTTCCTGTTCCTCACCGACCAGCACAAGGAGGCGCTGGCCGCCATCATCTACGGCATCGCCAAGCGCAAGGGCTTCGTCTGCATCACCGGCGAGGTGGGGGTGGGCAAGACCACCATCCTGCGCTCGTATCTGGACAGCGTCGACGAGCCGGGCCTGCGCTTCGTCTACATCTACAACCCCAACGTCTCGTTCCATACGCTGCTGCGCCACATCTTCAAGGAAATCGGGCTCGAGCACGAGGGCGAGGACCTGCCCGCCATGGTCGAAGAGTTGCAGGCCTGGCTGCTGGCCGCCCATGAGCGCCGCGAAACCCTGGTGCTGCTGGTGGACGAGGCGCAAAACATGCCCATCGGCACGTTGGAAAGCCTGCGCATGCTGTCCAACCTGGAAACTCCCACCGAGAAGCTGGTGCAGATCGTCCTGGTGGGGCAGCCCGAATTGGAGACGCTGCTGGCCGAACGCCAGCTGCGGCAGGTGGAGAGCCGCATCGCCGTGCGCACCCGGCTGGGGCCGCTGACCACCTCGGACTCCGAGGCCTATATCCACCACCGCCTGCGCTGCGTCGCGCTGGACGCGCAGCCGGCTTTCTCGGCCGGCGCCATTCGCCTGATCGCCCGCGCCGCCCGCGGTATTCCGCGCCGCATCAACGTCATCTGCGACAATGCCCTGATGACCGGCTTCGGCCACAAGGCACGGCCGGTGAACGAGCGTATCGTGCGCGAGGTGATGAAGGATCTCGGCACCCGCGAAAGCTCCTCCACCCTGCCGCCCTGGATCGAGGCTCTGCGCCAATCGGCGCCGTGGCCGCGTCTGACGCTGGGGGCGGGGGTGGTGGGGCTGGCCGCCGGCTTGCTGTGGGCGGCGCTGGACGTCCGGCCGGCGATGGAGCCCTCGGCGCCCGTCAAGTCGGCGCGGCTTCCCGAAATCGCGACACCGGTACCGGTCCCGCCTCCCGTGCCGTCGATCAGGGAGCCCGAACTGCAACCGCTGCCGCTGACGCTGCCCATGGCAGAGACCCCCGCGCCGGCCGTCGTGGCGTCGCAGCCGCCGGCGGTGGCGTCGCAGCCGGCGGCCCTGGCGTCGAACAAGCTGCGCATCGTGTCGCCGGGCGACACCCTGACCCAGTTGGCCACACAGGTCTATGGCCGGGTCGATCGCGCCGCTATGGAATGGGTGAAGCACCACAACCCGGCCATCACCGATATCGATCGCCTGCAGGTGGGCCAGCTCATCGAGTTTCCGCCACTGCCGGCGGGGCAGTGACCTAATTCCGTACCCCCTCCCCCGGCGTTGCCGGGGGAGGGGGTACGGAGAGGACGAGGAGTCTGCCATGAGCCGCTTGTTCGACGCCGTCTCCAGCGCCCGCGCCCTGGTGCCGCGGCAGCCCGGCCCATCCGCCGTCGCCCATGCTCCCGACGAGCTGCCGCTGCTCCGACTGTGGCAGGCGGTGGAGGCCCGCCTCGGCGAACGCGTCCCCAAGGTCATCCAGATCGCCGCTTGCGTCGAGCGCGAGGCCGATTCGTCGGTGGCCATGGGACTGGTGCGACTGGCGGGACGGGCGGGCGGGCGCGGTGTGCTGCTGCTCGATGCGGTGAGGACGCGGGCGGCCGGCGACCGCGAGGTGGCGTTCGGCCCGCTGCCCGGCCGATCGGGCGACGCCCGTCAGCTACGGCCGGATTTGCTGCGTAAATTGTGGTCCACCCTGGGCGGGCAGGCCGACCTCATCGTGCTCGACTCGCCGCCGGTGCTGGGCTCGGCCCTGACATTGGCGCTGGCGCCGACGGTGGACGGCGTGGTGCTGCTGGTGGAGGCCGAGCGCACCCGCGACGCCGTCGCCATCGCCGCCCGCGATGCGCTGACCGCCGCCGGGGCCGAGGTCATCGGGGTAGTGCTCAACCGCCGTCGCTTTCATGTGCCGAAGGCGGTCTACGACCGGCTGTAGAGCGGCAGCTCGGCGGCCCCGTTCCAGGCGCTTTCGCGCGGGGCGACGCCATCGAGGCCGAGGCGGTCGTAGAACTCGGCGAGCACCAGGAGTGCGAACAGGATGGGGGAACGTTCGCCATCCTGGCGATGCTGGGCGAGCAGTTGCCGCGCCGGCTCGGCCGTCAGCACCTCGTGGCGGAACAGGTTCGAGGCGGCAATGACGCGCTCCACCGCCGCCGACAGCGGCCCCGCCGCCAGCCAGCGCGCCAGCGGCAGCGACGGTGGCGTCAAGACGCGGCTCTGCAGCTCGTACGGCACCAGATCGGCCATGGCCCGGCGGAACAGCAGCTTCGGTGCTCCAGCAGGGGAGCGGTGGCGAGCAGGCACCGCGGTGGCGTAGGCGACCAGCGCGTCGTCGAGATAGGGCAGCCGCGTCGCCACGCCGTGGGCCATGGTCATGGCGTCGGTGCGCGGACACACCGTCTCGGCCACCCGCCCGGTGAGGTCGAGCCAGCAGGCGGCGCCTTGTCGGTCGGCGGCTAGCCACCGAGGCAGCTCCACCGCGCGGCCGATATCGTGGTGCATTTCGTGGCCGCAGGCGGCCGCCCGCGCCGCCGGTCCCAGCAGCGTATCCCAGTTGGGCTCGGAGGCGCCGGGCGGTGGGGGCGGCGCGGCGGGCCGCCGACGGCCGGAGAACCAGGCGCGAAGACGTGGCAGCAGGCCTTCGCCACGATGGTAGCAGGGAAGCGCCGCCAGCAACTCGTCGGCACCCTCGCCGGCAAGTGCCGCCGACAGTCCCGCCTCGGCGCAGCCGCGACCGGCCCACCACCACAGCAAGGCGGCAGGATCGCCCAGCGGTTCGGCCAGCCGGGCGGCGAGTTCGGGCAGGGCGTCGGCGGCCTCTTCTTCGGCGACCGTCACTTCGTGCAACTGGGCGCGGGCGGTATGGGCGAGCAGGCGGGCGTCACCGGCGGCCGCACCGTCGAGGGCGCCGCGGTCGACCACCGTCACCGCCACCACCGGTCGCCCGGTGAGACGAGTCATGATGCCGGCGGTGATGCCGCCGTCGAGGCCGGGGCCGATCAGGGCGCCGACGCTGGCGTCGCCCATCAGCCGGTCGGCGATGCTGCATTCGATCAGGGTGCGCAGATTGCCGATGTGGCGGTCACCGCCTTGCGAGCGCACGGCGGCGGCTCGGCGCTCGTCCACCGGGCCTGAGGCCCACCGTGTGCGATAGGGCGGCCCGTCGCGGTCGGCCACCAGCATCTCGCCGGGGGCCAGCTTGTGGATCCCCGATATCAGGGTGAGCGGAGGCAGCACGTGACCGTAGGCGAGGAAGGCGGCGAGGGCGCGGGCGTCCAGCCGGCGCGGCCCGTCGAGGGCTTCGGCCAACGGCGGCAGGGCCGAGGCGAAGGACAGGGTACAGCCCTGCTCGGCGAAGAACAGCGGGCGTCGGCCCAGGCGGTCGCGGGCCAGCACCAGGCGATCCCGGCGGTCGTCCCACAGCGCCAGGGCGAAATCGCCGGCCAGGTGTTCGAGGAAGGCCGTGCCCCACTGCTCATAACCGTGCAGCGCCACCTCGGCGTCGGCGCCGCCGCGGAAGCGGTGGCCGTCCAGCTCCAGGCTGTGACGGAGGGCGCGGTGGTTGTAGATGGCGCCGTCCAGCGTCAGCCACACGTCGTGGGTCTCGTTGGAGATGGGTTGGCCGGTCTGCCCTACCGCCAGGGCAAAGCTGCCGTCGGGCGATTGGTAGCTGCCCTCGTCGGCGGGACCCCGGTGTCGGAAGGCGGCCGCCATCCGTTCGGCCAGCTCAAGGTCGGCTTGGCCGCGGTGAAGGCGAAGGATGCCGGCAAACGCGCTCATGGATTAAGTCCAGGTCAGAGGACGGAAGCGAACACCTGCTCGTAACTCTCGGCTATGCGATCCCAGCAATAGCGGGTGGCGGCCGTTGCGGCGGCGCGCACCTCCATGCGGGTCACCACCTCCTCGTCGTGGACCAACCAGGCAAGCACCCGGCGCAGGTCGCCCGCGTCGCCGCTGGTGAAGGTGAAGCCGTCGGCACCGATCACGTCGAGGTGACCGGGCTCGTCGCTCACCACCGCCGCGCGACCGTGGGCCAGTGCCTGGAGCAGCGTCGGCGGTGGCTCCTCGGCGAGGGATGGCAGAACGACCAGATGGGCATGCGCCATCAGCGCGTCCAGCACCACCCCCCCGGCAGGACCGGCGAATACGACCTTGGTCGGATCGGCTTGGCCGACGAGCCTGCTCCGGTAGCCGTCGTCGCCCGCCCCGGTCTCGGCCACCACCAGCCGAAGGCCATGGGGAATGGCATTGATCGCCTCGACCAGGAGATGGCAGCCCGACTCCGGAACCAGATGGTCGGCGAACAGCAGATAGCCGCGCGGCGGCAGCTCCAGGGCGGACAGCGGCGTCGGATCGGGCGATGCCGGGTTCTGACTGATGCCGTTGGGGATGTAGACGGTCTCGCGGCCGTAGGCATCGCGAAAATGCCGCTCGATGCGGCGCGACACCACGGTGATCTCGTCGGCAAAGCGTGCCGCCACCGACTCCGGCCCAAACATCGAGGACGGACCCAGCGGACGGTCGAGGCCGTGGACGCTGACCACGGTGCGGTGCAGGCCCAGCTTGGCGATCAGGCTGAACAGGCCGCCCGGCTCACCGGCGCAGAAATTGACCACGTCGTAGCCGCGGCAGGCGGTGACCAGCGACGACATCATGGCGTGCGCCGCCGCCTCGCCCATACCCGGCAGCATCGAGGGCAGGCGGATGACGCGAGCGCCGCTGATATCGGCGATGGAGCGCCCGTTGCGCTCGGAGAACACGTCGATCTCATGGCCGCGGCGAACCAGCCGGGGGCAGATTTCGGTCAACGCCTGCTCGATACCGTCCGGAGACGGCCCGGACCCGCGCATTCCAATGATCGCGATCCTCATGGCCGGCGCACCCTCCTCTGATGGGCGGGATTGTCGGCGCAGCGGCGGTTCCGGCTCAATCCGGGCAAAGGGGCTAGCGGCGTCTCTTGTGGAGAGGGGGGAGGGGGCTACAGGTCGACCACCTCGATCTCGGGCAGCGGCCCCAGCCCGGGAAACAGGCCTTCGGCGATGCGGGTGAAGCGGACCGGGGCGTCGGTGGCCAGCAGGGTCAGTCCGCCACCCCCCGGCATCGCCGCGATGCCGCGCAGGCTCAATAGGCGGGCCGCCTCGGCCGCCGTCGCCTCGGCGCAGTCCACCACCGCCACCGCCGCCCCCACCACCTCGGTCAGGGCGGGAGCCAGCAGCGGAAAATGGGTGCAGCCCAGCACCAGGCAATCGTTGTCCCCTTCGGCGAACAGCGGGTCGAGATAGCTGCGCGCCACTGCCTCGACGATGGGCCCACCGGTCATCCCCTCTTCGGCCAGTGCCACGAACATGGGGCAGGGGACCATGGTCACCCGGGCCTCGGGGCGGGCGGCGCGGATGGCTCGCTCATAGGCCCCCGACCGGCACGTCCCCTCGGTCGCCGCGACGACGATGGCCCCGTGGGCGGAGCGGCGGCAGGCGGCCGCCGCGCCCGGCTCCACCACCCCCAGCACCGGCAGGCCGGGATAGGCGCGGATCAAGGCGGGCAGCGCCTGGGCCGAGGCGGTGTTGCATGCCACCACCAGCATCTTGATGCCGCGCCCGATCAGGAACTCCGCGGCGTTCACCGCATAGCGCACCACCGTCTCGGGCGACTTGGTGCCATAGGGTAAACGGGCGGTGTCGCCGAGGTAGAGCAGCGGTTCGTCGGGGAGTTGCCGGCGCATCGCCATAGCGACGGTCAGTCCCCCGACCCCTGAGTCGAAGATGCCGATGGTCTGCACTGTTTCTTCATCCGATAAGGTAAAGACTGTAGCGGCTTGGGCTGACCAGCATTAAGAGGTCATTAATATCTTAGGTTTTTTTTGATTCATCAGCGGGAGTAGCATTGGACATCCAATCGGATTGCCTTATAGAGTTCAACAGCTATGGGCCGTTGGGGATGGCCCGGTTGCTATGGGGAAGGACCTTACGGTGAGCCAATCGGTACAGGCAACGCCAAGCGGCGGCGCTGCGGGCCAAGCCCGGCATGCGGTGACGTGGTCGCTCGCCCGCAAGGTTTCGCTCGCCCTGGTCGCCGTCTTGCTCTTTACCCTGGTCGGCACGGCCTCATTCGCATTTTACAAATTCGAGACCGTATACTCTTCCCTTGTCCAGTCGCGTTACAGTTTCCTGGTCTTCACCATCAAGAAGAAGGTGGAGGACAACCTCAATTTCGGATTTGCCCTGCGCCAGATTCGTCAGACGCAGGACGTCATCGAGCGCGAGAAGGTGCGCGACCGCCAGGTGCTGGGCATCGAAGTGTTTGACGCCAATGGCGAAGTGCTGTTCGACACCGATCGCGGCGCCATCGGCACGTTGGTGCCGGAGGAGTGGCAGGCTTCGGCGCGCACCGGCGGCAGCCAGTCGTTCGGGCACACCGATGAGGACACGCTGATCGTCGGCTTGCCGCTGGTCAACGGCCTCGGCAAGGTGGAGGGCGGCGTGGTGCTGCGCTATCCGCGGGCCTATCTCGAACACGAGATGGGCGGACTGCAGGCTGGGTTGGCCAAGGATGCCGCCATTGCCCTGGCCGTCTTCGGCACGCTGGCCGTGATCGGTCTTTATGCGCTGTTTGGCCGTGTGGGGCGCAAGCTGGACAGCTATGAGACCACCCTGGTCACGGTGATGGCCGAGGGCGGCCATGCGGTGGCCGAGGTGGGATCGGACGACTTCGAAGAGCGCTTCGTCGAGTTCGTCGCCAAGACGCGTGAGGCCGTTGACCACATCCTCGACGCTACCGATGAAGTCGGCCGTCTCGACCGGCTGGCGTGATGGGGAGCGCGAGACCATGAAGCTGGACAGTTCCCGCTCACTCTTCGTCAGGTTGTTGATCCTGGCGTTCCTGGCGCTGGTGCCGCCGGCGGCGCTGGTGGTATGGCAGGCGTTGGACGGGTTCGAGCAGGGCCTGGTGCCGGAGATGGACAAGAAGGCCGAGGCGGTGGGGCGCGACCTTGCCGCGAGTATCGAGCGTGCGGTCGGCTACGGCATTCCCGTCGATCGTCTCGTTGGTGTCGGCGAATTCTTCGCCCCGGTTTTGGACGGCAACAGGGAAATTCGCTACCTGGCGCTGACCGACCACGATGGGCGCATCCTGTTCCTGCTCGGTGCCGATTCGGAGAAGCTACAGCCCCACTATGCCAGCGCCGATTTCGAAAATGGTGGGGAGTATGGGCGCAAGGCCACCATTGACGATTACATCGACCGGGCGCTGCCGGTGATGGTGAAGGGGCAGCGCATCGGCCAACTGCATGTCGGCATCGAAGCAAGCTATGTCCGCGGCCGGCTCAACGATATCGCCAGTGACATCGGCATCGTGGTGCTCGTGTCGTTGCTGGTGGCGTTCGAATTACTGCTGTTCGTGGTCACCTTCAATGTTACCGGGCCCATGAGGCTGATCGGGACAGTGGTGGACAAGGTTCGTCGTGGCGACTTCACCACCGTCGCCGGGGTGGTGTCCGGTGACGAGGTCGGCCGCTTCGTCGGCACCTTCAACAGCGCCATCCGCCGGACGGACGAGCTCTACCGCAGGCTGGGGGCCTATGTGGAGGAGGTCAAGGCGGCGCATTTCGACAAGACGGTGATCGAACGGGTGTCCGAAATCGAGGCCCGCGTCGGCTTCCTTTTCCGTTTTGCCCGTGCGGGCGAACCCGGGGTGGTGAACGAGGATCAGGCCACCGATATCCGTCTGCCGCTGTTCCTGTTCGTCTTCGCCGAAGAAATCTCGCGCAGCTTCATGCCGCTGTTCGTGCGCGACATCTACGCCCCCATTCCGGGGCTCGACCCCCGAATGGTGATTGCCCTGCCCATTGCCGCGTTCATGGCCTTCATTGCCATGGCCTCGCCGTGGGCGGCGCTGATGACCAGCCGTCTGGGGAGCCGACGCGTGTTCCTCATCGGCCTGGTGCCGGCCACCCTCGGTCTGCTGATGTCGGCGATGGCCCTCAGTCTTTATGACTTCATCATTTGGCGAGCCGCCACCGCGGTGGGCTACGCCATGGTGACCATGGCCTGTCAGGGCTATATCTCACAGGCGTTGCAGTCTCAGCGGCGGGCGCAGGGGCTGGGCGTCTATGTCGGTGCCGTGCTCACCGCCAGCGTCTGCGGCACCGGGATCGGCGGTGTGCTGGCCGAGAGCATGGGCTATCGGGCGACCTTCGTGGTCGCGGCGGTGCTGGCCACCCTGTCGGGTACGCTGATGTACCGGCTGATGCGGGGCGGCCGCCATGGCAAGGACCTGCGCGAGCCCAGGATGCGCGAGTTCGCTGGACTACTGCGCAACTGGCGCTTCACCGCCCTGGTGGTGTTCGCCGCCGTCCCCAGCAAGATGGCGCTGACCGGGTTCTTCTTCTTCCTGGTGCCGCTCGCCCTGTTCGATCAGGAGGGAGCCCAGTTGGCCGATATCGCCCGGACCATGATTCTTTATCCTATCGCCGTGGTGTTGCTGTCGCCGCTGGCGTCGCGGCTGTCCGACCGGCTGGGCTGGAAGGCCGGGCTGGTGGCAGTGGGGGGGCTGATCGGCGGTGCCGCGCTGGTGGCGCCAGCCATGTTGCCGGGCGCGCAGCCGGTAGCGCTGGGGGTGCTGCTGCTGGGATTGTCGCACGGCCTGTCGGCTTCGCCGCAATTGGCGATGATTCCCGACGTGTGTTGGACGGAGTGCCGCAGCATGGGCCAGGCCAACGTGCTGGCCTTCCTGCGCTTCGCCGAGCGTGGCGGCAGTGTCGTCGGCCCGCTGCTGGCCGCCGCATTCATCCCCGTCTACGGTTACGGCGGCGCCATCATGGCGCTGGGCGTGGTGGTGTTGGCCATGAGCGCGGTGTTTGCGCTGTTGTCGCTGGCCTACCGTGCCGGTCCCAACATCCAGGCGGAGGTGGCGTGATGGTCCGGCTGTTTCGCCTTCTCGCCCTGGCGTCGGTGGTCTGGTCGGCGGTGATTTGGGCCGTGGTGGTGCCCGCCCAAGCGGCCGAGCCGGCCCGGGGCAAGCCATTCCGCATCTACATGGCGCTGTGGCGCGGCTGGGAGGAAGCGGCTCAGGGCTTCAAGGACTACTTCACCAACCAGGGTATTCCGGTCGAGCTGATCATTCGTGACGCGGGGCAGGACCGCAGCAAACTGAAACAGTTCGCCGCCGAGGCCAAGGAGCTGAAAGTCGACCTGGTGTTCACCTGGGGTACGACAGTGACCGAGGAAATGTTGGGCCGCATCGGCAACATCGACCCGGCGGTGCACATCACCGACATTCCGGCGGTATTCGCCATCGTCTCACAGCCTCTGGGCGGTGTGGTGGCCGACCTCAAATCGAGTACGCGCAACATTACCGGCACCACCTATCTGGTGCCGCTGGAAACCCAGGTGAACCTGATCCAGTCGTATCGTCGCTTCAAGACACTGGGCGTGGTCTACAATCCGCTGGAGCGTAACTCGCAGGTGGCGATCCAGGAGTTGAAGGCTATCGGGGCGCAGCAGGGATTCAGGGTGGTGGACGTGCCGGTGGACGTCGCCGAAGGCAAGCCGGTCCCCGCCAGCATTGCCGCCAAGGTGGCCGAGCTGAAGGCGGCCAGCGTCGACTTCCTCTACATCCCGCCCGACACCTTCCTCAACGTCAACCGCGACGCCCTGACCCAGGCGGCGCTTGATCAGGCGATCCCCAGCTTTGCCGCTGCCGAAAATCCGGTATTGACCTCCAAGGCAATGTTCGGCGGCGTTTACCGCTACTACACGGTGGGCCAGCTCACCGCCTACAAGGCCGAGCAAATCCTGCTGCACAACATCGCCCCGGCTGACATCGCCATCGATCCGCCGAAGCGGCTGTCGATTCTGATCAACATGCCGGTGGTGCGCCAACTCGGCTTGTACCCGCCGATGACCCTGCTGGGCTTGGCCGAGGTGATCGAGCCTTCGGAGGGCAAGCCTTGACGGCCAAGCCGCTCCGTATCCTGCTGTGCACCAAGCGCGATCTGGCGGGAAGCCTGATCCTCAACCGTCTGCTGCCGCGGTTGGCCGGCGATACCGTCATGGTGCTGTTGTCGGACAAGACCCGCCCGGTGGAAAACGCGGTCCCCGAGCTGGCCGAAATGAAGTTTCTCGAGCGGGAGCTGCCGGTCGACACCCTATTCCCGCTGGCCGATCTCCTCGGCTTGGGCGAAAGGGCTCGGCTGGTGACCTTCAACGGCGCCGCGGCGCGCTTTGGCGTGCCGGTCAAGGTGGTGACCAACATCAACGGGCCCGACAGCGAGGCGCTGGTGCGCGATTTCGCTCCCGACATCATCATTTCGGCGCGTTTTTCGCTGATCTTCAGGGCCAACATCTTCAACATTCCGCGGCTCGGCACCTACAACGTGCATCCCGGCGCGCTGCCGCGCTATGCCGGGCTGTTCGCTCCATTCCGCTGTCTGGTGGAGGGCAGCGACCGCATCGGCTGCACCCTGCACCGGGTCGACGACGGCATCGACACCGGACCTGTTGTCGGGATCGGCTGGCTGCCGGTAGAGCCGGAGCGGTCACTGCTGTGGCACGTGCTGAACACCTATCAGCCGGGCCTCGACCTGCTTCTCCACATGTTGGACGACATCCGCGTCGGCCGGCCGGTGAAGGTGGAGGCTCAGGACCGAAGCCAGCGCCAGTACGGCTCGCTGCCGGACCTCGACGCCTTCCGCGCCTTCCGGCAAAAAGGAACGCGGCTCTACGACCCGGCGGACTACATGGACATTCTGCGCGGCTTCTTGTCGCCGGGAACCGATCTGCCCTCGGCAGTTGCGGGTGAGGGGTGGGGGGCGTCATGCTGCTGCGCACACGCGTAACACTGATCGTCTCGGTCACCTATTCTCTGTTGGTGGCGGGACTCACCTTCGCCGGGCTGAAGAGCGAGGAATTGGCCGACGAGCGCTATGCCCAGGCCACGCTGGGCGGCCAGGAAGTGTTCTGGAACAAACTGGTGGAAAACACCGTGCAGCGGCTGGAGGCCGCCGTGCCGCTGGTCAGTGGCAATCAGGACGTGGCCCAGGCGGTGGCGCGGAAAAGTCCGACGGCGCTGCTGGCGGCGATGGGTCCCGCGACCGAGCAGTTGAAGAAACGCGGTGTCGCCAATCGTATCGAGGTGGTGGGCCTCGATGGCGATCTGTTGTATTCGTCGCGCGGCTCGCTGCTTGATCCGCCGCTGATCGACGCCGGAACCGTCCGCCTGATCACCGAGAGCCGTAAGCCTCACGCAGGCATCGTTCAGGATGCCGACAAGCAGTTCGCCGCCACGGTGGCCATGCCGTTGCTGTGGGGTGACGTCGTGGTCGGCGCCGCCACGGTGGGAGCCGACCTGCGCCCGCCGCTCAACGAGTTCAAGGCCTCCACCGGGGCCGACGCCTATCTGCTCGATCGCGCCGGCCGCATGGCGCTGGGCACGGACGACGGGCTGTGGCGAACCTTCGACGGCAAGATCACCGTGCGCCGCGCGCGGCTGATGAACTGGCACGAGGCCGAGCGCTTCTATTCCGTGGTGGTGTTTCCCTTGGCCGACGGCGAGGGCCGAGTCATCGGTGCCTTGGTCAGCGTGCGCGATCTCACCGAAGCGCAAGGGCGCCAAACCTTTATCCGCAAGGTGTCCATCGGTGCGGTGGGCGGGTTCCTGGTGCTGGTGCTGGTCGTGTTCTACTTCTACCTGAGCCGGTCATTCACACCGCTCAATGAAGCCATCGCCGTGTTGAACGCCCTGTCGCGCGGCGATACCACGGTATCGCTCCGGGTGAGCAACACCAATGACGAGATCGGTCGCATCGCCAGCACCGTCGGTGTCTTCCGCGAGAACGCCATCAAGCTCGACATGCTGCAGGAGCGCCGCGAACGCCAGCGCCGCCGCCAGGAGTTGTTCATCCGGCTGCAGATGCAGAACTTGTCGCAAATGCTGGAGGAGGAGGCGCGCGCCGCCATCCAGGCCGACCTCAAACAAATCGAAGAGATGGCCAGCCGCCAAGGCGGCGGCGAAGGGGACAGTAAGGCCGAGCTCGACGTGCTGGCCGTGGCCTTCCAGACCATGTCGACCCGTATTCGCGAGCAGCACGGCAGCCTTCAGTCGCTGATTTCCGAGCGGACGCGCGACGTGGAGATCCTCCGCGAGGCTTTGCGCACCCGCGACCAGTTGGCGGCATTGCGTCAGGAGCTGGACTTTGCCCGCGAACTTCAACTGTCGTCGCTGCCGCAGGTATTTCCGCCGTTCCCCGACCGCACCGAGTTCCAGATCCACGCCTCCATGGTGCCGGCGAAAGAGGTGGGTGGCGATTTCTACGACTTCTTCCTGATCGATCGTACCCATCTCGGCTTCGTCATCGGTGATGCGTCGGGCAAGGGCGTGCCGGCGGCCATGTTCATCGCCATCACCCGCAGCCTGATCAAGGCGGTGGCGCCGTTGTCCGGCACCCCCGGCGAATGCCTAGCCTTCGTCAATACCATGTTGTCGCGCGACAACCCGCAAACCCTGTTCGCCACCTGCTTCTACGCCGTGCTGGACATCCGTTCCGGTGAGGTGGCGTTCTGCAATGCCGGCCATCCGCCGCCACTGATCCTGCGCACCGATGGCACCGTTGACGCCATCCGCGACGTTTCGGGGGTAGCGCTGGGGGTCATGGAGGACCTCGACTACGAAACCGGCAGCTTCCCCTTGGCACCGGGCGACACCGTGCTGCTTTATACCGATGGCGTCACCGAGGCGCAGGATCTGGCCGATGTGCTTTACGACGAACCCCGCCTGATCGAGGATCTCGGGCGGCACCGTGGCCTTGCACCCGAGGCGGTTATTGCGGCCGTGCAAAAGGCGGTGGAGGATTTCGTTGGCGAGGCGCCGCAGTTCGACGACATCACCATGCTGTCCCTGCGCTTCGACGAGGCGGCCGTCGCCGCCGTCGCCGGAGAGGGGGATGTGACGCCACGCCTGATGCTGACCGGCTTCAAGCCGGCGCCCGAGATGATTGCCGAACCAATGGCGCTGCCCGAACCCGAGCTTGAGCCTAAGCCCGGTTCCGCGCCCGCGCCTGAGCCGATAACGGTCGCCGTGGCTCCCGCCGCTGTGGCGGGTCCGAAGCTGACGGTGCGCATCGGCGCGCCCAAGCCCAAATCCGCCGAGCCGTCCGTAGCGCCCATTGCCGCCGCCGCGCTCGCCCCGGCCGCCGCCCCGGTGCGCGTCGAGGTGGCCATCACCAATGACCTCGGCGAGTTGGAGCGGTTGGCCGGCGTGGTGGACCAGTTGGTCGAGACCAACGGGCTGGCGCAGAAGGTCGCGTTTAATCTGAACGTATGCCTCGACGAACTGATTACGAACATTGTTACCTATGGGTATGACGATGATGGCCATCATGAGATTCTGGTGAGGATGACCCTGGCCGATGGGCAACTGGTGACCGAGATCGTCGATGATGCCAAGGAATACGACCCCTTCGTCGAGGCGCCCGAGCCCGATCTCGAACTCGGCGTGGAAGACCGCCCCATCGGCGGCCTTGGGGTGTTCCTGGTCAAGGAATTCATGGATCGCACGGCATATCGCCATGAGGGTGGGCGCAACATTACCACTCTGTGGAAAGCAATCGACGAACAGGAAGGGTGACAGCGATGGAAATCCGCGAGGAAAAGATTGGAGACGCAGTGGTCCTGGTGCCGCTCGCGCGCGTCGACAGTGCCACCGCCAAGGCCTTCGAGGCGAAAGTCCTGGCTGTCATCAACGGCGGGGCGCCGCGCATCATCATCGATTTCGGGGAGCTCACCTACATCTCCAGCGCCGGCCTGCGTGTGGTTCTGGTGGGCGCGAAAATGACCCGCGGCGGCCGGAAATTCGTCCTGTGCTCGATGAAGCCGAACATTCGGGAGATTTTCGACGTTTCCGGGTTCGCAAAAATCCTCACCATCTTTCCGGATCGGGAAGCGGCGCTTGCCTGATGTCGCCGCCTGCGGTGGAATGGCAGGGTGGGCTGCGCTACAGTAGACATTGATCTGCGCCGAGACCGTGATCACATCTTAAGGTTAGGCAGGTGATCATCCGAGGGGAGAAGAGCATGGCAGACCCGTTCAAGACCCTCGTGGAAATGCAGACCGCCATGTTCGAGGCGTGGTCCAACAGCGCTCGGCACGTCTTCCTGTACTGGAAGCATTGGGTCGAGGTGCAAGAACATTTCGTCAGCAAGGCAGTATATCATCGCACCCGCGTCGAGATCGCCCGTGGGCCGTCCTTCACCGATAAATACGGTAAGCGAGCCCATGACATCGATCCCGAGAAGGATGTTTAGCGCATCCGGGTGAGCTATGCGCGCCCAAGAATAGGGGCGTTGATCTGTCGCCGATCGTTGCCATATAAAGTTATGGACGCGATGAGAAGCGTGTTCCGGCTTCGATATCCCGCAAGGGACGGTCGAGCGATCCGCAAGGATTGGGGGCCGTTTTCCCCTCGCGGTCCCTTTGAAGGCTCCTTCCCGGTTACGGGAGTGGGGCCTTCATCGTTTTCGCGGGGCGCCCGCGCTCCAGTCGTCCAGCCGAAGTGGTATCAGTCGTCAATGCCGCCGCGGCGGCTGATGGGCACGTCGCGGTGGATATAGGCGCTCATCACCAAGCCCCAGCCGAACAAGAGCGACAGCATGGCGGTACCGCCGTAGGAGATCAGCGGCAGCGGCACGCCGACCACCGGCACCAGGCCCATCACCATGGCGGTGTTGATGAAGAAGTAGAGGAAGAAGGTGGTGGTGATGCCGTGCGCCACCAGCCGCCCGAACTGGCTGCGGCAGCGCACGGCGATGGCGTAGCCGAAGGCAATCAGCAGGCTGTAGAGGCCCAGCAGCACCAGCCCGCCCATCATGCCCCACTCCTCGGCATACATGGTGAAGATGAAGTCGGTCTGCTTCTCGGGAAGGAAGTTCAGCCGACTTTGGGTGCCGCTCATGTAGCCCTTGCCGAATAAGCCGCCCGAACCCAATGCAATCTTGGACTGGGTGATGTGATAGCCGGCGCCCAGCGGGTCCTCCTCGGGATTAAGGAAGATGGTGACCCGCTTCTTCTGGTACTCGCGCAGGAACTGCCAGGCCACCGGGACGGCGCCCAAGCCGCCGGCGAGCAGCAGCGCGAACTTCCACAACCGGACGCCGGCCATAAAGAACAGTCCCCCGGCCGACAGCACCAGCATCATGGCGGTGCCGAGGTCGGGCTGTTTCAGCACCAGGGCAGCCGGAGCGAACACCATCACCATGGGGGGGATGAGGAACAGCGGCCGCCCGACATCCTGCATCCCGGCGCCGTGGAAATAGCGGGCCAGCGCCAGGATCATCGCGATTTTCGTGATTTCGGAGGGCTGCAACTGGATGAAGCCGAGGTCGATCCACCGCTGGGCGCCCATGCCGACGGTGCCCTTTACCTCCACCAGCACCAGCAGCACCATGGCCACGACATAGAGGGTATAGGCGTAGCGCATCCATATGCGCAGATCGACCATCGCCACCGTGATCAGGATGCCGATGCCGATGGCGAAGCGGACCATCTGCTTGATCGCCCACGGCTCCAGCGAGCCCTGCGCCGCCGAATAAAGAGTAAGAAAGCCGATGCTGGCGATGGCGCTGAGGATGGTGATCAGCGACCAGTTGATCTGCCAGATCTTGTCGCGGAAGCCCATTTCCGGGCGGTTCAGCCGCATGGGGATGCGCGGCAGCGGGCGCAGCATCAGAACCTCCTCAGGTCGGGCCGTGCCTCGGTGCGCGCCTCGGGGGCCTCGTTAAGGCGCTGGGCGACCCGGGCGTGCTCGCGCTTCTGAACCTCGATCATGATGTCGCGCGCGATGGGCGCCGCCACCGCCGAGCCACCGCCGCCGTGTTCGACCACCACGGCGATGCCCCAGCGCGGCGCCTCCTCGGGGGCATAGGCCACAAACAGGGCGTGGTCGCGCTCCTTCCACGGCAGCTCGTCGTTCTTTTTCACCCCGGTCTCACGCTCACGCATGGTGATACGCCGCACCTGGGCGCTGCCGGTCTTGCCCGACAGCCACATGCCCTCCTGGGTGATACGCGCCTTGTAGGCGGTGCCACCCGGTTCGTTGGACACCGCGAACATGCCCTTGCGCACCAGCGCCAGCGCCTGGCGCGACACCTCCAGGCTGGGCCAGCTGGGGGCGGTGCGCGATTTGGCGGACTTGCCCGAGACGGCATCGCGCGCGACATGCGGAACCACGGCATAGCCGCCGTTGGCGATGCGCGACACCATGGTGGCCAGTTGAATGGGGGTCGTGGTGACGTAGCCCTGGCCGATGGCGTTGATCAGGGTCTCGCCGGGGTGCCACGGTTGCTTGAGGGCCGCCCTTTTCCACGCCTTGTTGGGGATCAGCCCGCCGCGCTCGCTGGGCAGGTCGACGCCGGTGGGCTCGCCCATGCCGAAGCGCTTGGCCATCTCGGCGATCTTCTCGAAGCCGGTGCGCCGCGCCACCTCGTAGAAGTAGACGTCGCAGGAGTTCTTGATGCCGCTGATCAGGTCCTGCGAGCCGTGGCCCTCCTTCTTCCAGCAGTGGAACTTGATGCTGCCCAACTGAATGTGACCGGGACAGAATACCCGCATCTCCGGGGTGATGTCCTTGCCCTCCAGCGCCGCCAGGGCGGTAACCAGCTTGAAGGTGGAACCGGGGGCGAACTGGCCGGCGATGGCCTTGTTGGACAATGGCGAGCGGGGGTTGGTGATGAGGTCTTTCCACTCGTCACCGGTCAGCCCGCGGTTGAAGGCGTTGGGGTCGAAGCTGGGGGTCGAGGCCATCACCACCACCTCGCCGGTGTGGATGTCCATCACCACCACGGCGGCGCTTTCTTCGCCCAGCCGCTGGGCGGCGTATTCCTGCAGCCGCATGTCCAGCGTCAGGTGGAGGTCGACGCCGGACTCGCCCTCCTTGCGCTCAAGTTCCCGGATGATGCGGCCGACGGCGTTGACCTCCAGCGAGGTGTTGCCGCCACGGCCGCGCAGCGCCATGTCGTAGATGCGCTCCACGCCGGCCTTGCCGATGCGGAAGCCGGGCAGTTCCTCCAGCGGGTCGCCGGAGAGGTCGGTTTCCGCCACCGCCGAAACATAGCCTAGGATGTGCGCCCCAAGGTGCTCCAGCGGGTAATGACGACTCTGGCCGACGTCGATGACCACCCCAGGCAGGTCGGGGGCGTTGACCTCGATGCGCGCCACCTCTTCCCACGACAGGTTTTCGCGCACCGTGATGGGCACGAAGCTGCGGCGGCGGCGCGCCTCGCGGTGGATGCGGGCGCGGTCGTTCTCACCCAGAGAAATCATGCGCGCCAGCGCGTCGAGCGTGTAGTCGATCGACGGCGTGTTCTCGGGGATGACGTTGACGCGGTAGTTGTGCTGGTTGATCGCCATTGCGATATCGTTGCGGTCGAGGATCAGGCCGCGGGGCGGTGCCAGCAGGCGCGTGCTGACGCGGTTGTCCTCGGCAAGCATGGCGTATTTGTCGGACTCGACCACCTGCAGGTAGTACATGCGCGCCGCCAACGCGCCCACCAGCACCGCCTTGCCGCCGCCCAACATGACGGCCCGGCGGTTGAACATCTTCGAGCGGTCGTTGTCGTTGTACACCGTCAGACGTCCTTAAGGAGCGCCAACTGGGTGCGAGCCAGTGTCCAGGTCAGCACGGGGAAAACACTCAAGGTCAGCAGATACTCAAAGATCACCGGTGCCGGGTCGATGGTGCGGCCGATGAGGAAGGACACCAGCAGCCAGGCCAGTCCGACGGCGCCACCGGTCAACAGCCCGAAGGCCCACCACGCCACAGCGAAGGACTTACCCAGGAAGAATTTGCGTTGCGACGCAGCCGTACCTTGGACCAGCAGCATGACCAGCGCGTTAACGCCCAGCGGTGTGCCGCCGATAATGTCGTAGAGCAGCCCGATCAGGAAGGCTGCCCAGGCCGGCAGCAGGTCCGGGCGATAGATGGCCCAGTAGTAGACGCCCATCAGCGGCAACATGGGAGCCACTGCGGCGAAACCGGGAATGCGGGTCGGCACCACCGTCAACAGCATCAGCGCCAGGGTGATGCCGAAGGGGACGAGGTGGCGGACCCAGGTGTCCATGCGCACCCAGACCGAGCTCTTCATGCCGGCGAGCCCTTGCCAGGACGGTTGCCCTCGCCGGGCGGGCCTGCTCGGACGTCGGACCGCCGCCTGATTGCCGGCGTCACTCCTCGGCTCCCTTGCCGCGGCGGCGGCGCTCGCGCTCGGGGGGCTTTTCAAATGGCAGGATGCCGCCCAGGCCGTAGTCGACCACCGCGACGAATTCGAGCCGGTGGCGCTGAACGAACGGTTCGGTGCGCACCACGCCGTCGTTGATGGAGGCCACCACACCCACTGGCAGGCCCGGCGGGAACGCGCCGCCCGAACCGGCGGTGACGATGCGGTCGCCGACATTGATGTTGGGGCTGCCGGTCAGGTAGTTGAGCCGTGGCCGCGTCGTGTTGTCGCCGGTCAGGATGGCCCGTGTCCGGGTAGATTCCACCACCACAGGGATACGGGCGTTGATGTCGGTGATCAGCAGCAGCCGCGATGAGCGCTGGCCCACCTCGGCGATATGGCCTACCAGCGCCTCGCCCGACAGCACCACCTGGCCCTTGCGGACGCCGTCCTGCGAGCCGGCGGCGAGCAGCATGGAGTGGCCGAAGGCCGAGCCCATATCGCCGATGATGCGCGCGGTGACGAAGGACGGGTCGGGGTCGGGAATGACGTTGAGCTGGTCGTGCAGGATGGTGTTCTCCGCCTCCAGCCGGCGCGCCACTGTCTGCCAATGCTGCAGCCGGGCGTTCTCGTCCTTCAGTCGGGCATTCTCGGTGCGCAGGCCACCCAACTCGCGCAGGTTTTCGACCACCTGGGCGATGGTCGCAGCGGGCCGTGCCATGACGTCGAGGATGGGAGCGATGCCGTCCGAAATCAGCGCCCGCGTGCGCTCGATCAGCACGATATCGGCCTTGCCCAGCAGCATCAGAGCAACGGCGGCAGCGATCAAAGAGATGAAGGCAAACCGCTGGACCAGCAGCTTCAAGGTGGCGAGCCGCCCTGCCGTGCCCGTCGTCTTCACCTGACCCCCTCCGTTGCCGCTCCGGCCGCAACTACGACCGAATCTCGCGAGACTACTATATCTAGTGGCCGGGATACTAGTACATGCTGGTCAAAACGTTCTTGAGTTTGGGCATTTCCTCAAGGGCGCGCCCGGTTCCCAGCGCAACGCAGGACAGCGGGTCGTCGGCGATCGACACCGGCAGGCCGGTGGCGTGACGCAAGACGTAGTCGAGGTTGGACAGCAGGGCGCCGCCGCCGGTCAGGACGATGCCCTTGTCGACGATGTCGGCGGCCAATTCGGGGGCGGTGTGCTCAAGGGCGACTTTGACCGCCTCGATGATGGCGCCCACCGGCTCGGCCAATGACTCGGCGATTTGGCGCTCGGAGATGATCAGCTCTTTCGGCACGCCGTTCATCAGGTCGCGACCCTTGATCTCCATGGTGCGGCCCTCGCCGTCTTCCGGCGGACAGGCCGATCCGATTTCCTTCTTGATGCGCTCGGCCGAGCCTTCGCCCACCAGCAGGTTATGATTGCGACGGATATAGGCGATGATCGCCTCGTCCATCTTGTCGCCGCCCACCCGCACGCTGCGAGAATAGACGATGCCACCCAACGAAAGCACGGCCACCTCGGTGGTACCACCCCCGATATCGACGACCATGGAGCCGGTGGGCTCGGTGACCGGCAGGCCGGCGCCGATGGCGGCGGCCATGGGCTCCTCGATCAGGAAGACGCGGCGGGCGCCGGCGCTCTCGGCCGATTCCTGGATGGCGCGGCGCTCGACGGCGGTGGAGCCGGAGGGCACGCAGACGATGACCAGCGGGCTGGCGAAGGAGCGGCGGTTGTGCACCTTGCGGATGAAGTGCTTGATCATCTCCTCGGCGACTTCGAAGTCGGCGATGACGCCGTCGCGGAGCGGGCGGATGGCCTGAATGTAGCCGGGGGTGCGGCCCAGCATCATCTTGGCCTCGTCACCGACGGCGAGGACCTTCTTCTTGCCCTTCTCCTCGGCAATGGCGACCACCGAGGGCTCGTTGAGCACGATGCCGCGACCCTTGACATATACCAGCGTGTTGGCGGTCCCCAAGTCGATCGCCATGTCCGCGGACATCCAACCCGTCAGCTTCGAAAACATAATCCCTCACTCAAATCGAATGTTGTGGTGCAACAATCCGGTGTTCGGTTACCCCCGCGCGCCGGTCCTATATCACGCCATAAGCGCGGCCGGGGCGGTTTTTTGCCGCTTCACCAGAAGTTTGTTCAAGGCATTCACATAGGCGCGCGCCGAGGCGACCATGGTGTCGGTATCGGCACCCTGGCCGTTGACGGTCTTGCCGTTTTCTTCGAGCCGAACGGTCACCTCGGCCTGGGCGTCGGTGCCCTGGGTGACCGCGTTCACCTGAAAAAGCTGCAGGCGGCAGTCGTGCGGAAACAGCGCCTTGATGGCGTTGAAGATGGCGTCGACCGGGCCGTCGCCGGTGGCGCGGCAGGTCTTCGTTTCGCCGTCGATTTCCAATTCCAGCTCCGCCGCGGGTGGACAGTGTTTGGTGCCGCACAGCACTTCAAGCGCGACGAGCCGGACGCGGTCGTTGCCTCGCACGACCGCGTCGTCGACGAGCGCCACAATATCCTCGTCAAATATGTCCTTTTTACGGTCGGCGAGATCCTTGAAGCGGGTAAAGGCATCCTCGACGGCGTTGTCGCCCAACTCGTAGCCCAGCTCCTTCAGCTTGGCCTTGAAGGCGGCACGGCCGGAATGCTTGCCCATCACCAGGTTGGAGCGGTGCAGCCCCACCGACTCCGGGGTCATGATCTCGTAGGTTTGGGCGTGCTTGAGGACGCCGTCCTGGTGGATGCCCGACTCGTGGGCGAAAGCGTTCTTGCCGACGACCGCCTTATTGGGCTGCACCACGAAGCCGGTGATGGTCGAGACCAGCCGCGACACCCGCATGATGTGCTCGGTCTTGATGCCGGTGTGGAAGGGCAGGCGGTCGGGCCGGGTGCGCAGGCCCATGACGACCTCTTCCATGGCGGCGTTGCCGGCGCGCTCGCCGAGGCCGTTGACGGTGCACTCGATCTGGCGGGCGCCGGCGGTGACCGCCGCCAGCGAGTTGGCCACCGCCAGCCCGAGGTCGTTGTGGCAGTGCACCGAGATGATCGCCTGGTCGATGTTGGGCACCCGGGCGAACAGCATGGCGATGAGGGCGGCGTATTCGTCGGGTACGGCGTAGCCGACGGTGTCGGGGATGTTGATGGTGCGGGCGCCGGCGCGGATGGCGGCCTCGACGCAGCGGCACAGGAAGTCGTGTTCGGTACGCGAGCCGTCCTCGGCCGACCACTCGACATCGTCGGTGAAGCGCCGGGCATAGGCGACGGAATCGGCCACCTTCGCCAGAACCGCCTCAGGCTCCATCTGCAGCTTGTACTTCATGTGCAGCGGGCTGGTGGAGAGGAAGGTGTGGATGCGGCCGCGCGCCGCCGGCTTGATGGCCTCGGCGCAGCGCTCGATGTCGCCCTTGGTGGCGCGGGCCAGGCCGGCGACGGTGGCGGTCTTCACCGCCCTGGCGACGGCCTCGACCGCCTCGAAGTCGCCGTTGGAGGCGATGGGAAAGCCGGCCTCGATGACGTCGACGCCCATCTCCTCCAGCACCGAAGCGATGCGGACCTTCTCCTCCAGATTCATGGAGGCGCCGGGCGACTGCTCGCCGTCGCGCAGGGTGGTGTCGAAGATGATGACTCGGTTCTTGTCCATGCTCTCGCCCATGGTGACGGACCTCTCCGCAATCACGTTCTACAACTCAGGTGGTAACGATTCGTTGCCGAGGCAGCCCCCATGTGGCCTGGGAGCGCGATCGTTTGCCTGCGGGTGATTGGAAATGTCCGTCAAGCTGCAGGTACTTTCCTACCAACGCTATAGGAAGTATGAGTTGGCCCCCCGTGTCAACAGGATCATGTGCCGAAGGGGGCTTCGGCGCACCTTTTGTAGCGCAAACCGGATGGAGGCGCCCGAGCGAAAAAGGGGGAGGTGCATGGGCAGTCGAAATCGGCAAAATGCGCAAAAAATAGGCTCACTGGCCGGAAGTGATTATATGTTGTGCAAAATCGGCCGCTGGCCTTGGTTGGGGGCGGCTGCTGTCCGAACGAGGGGCGGCCTCGCCGTGCCTTCGGCAATTCTTCAGGAGAACAGCTAGTTAAAACAATGAATTGACCAAGGTTAAACGAATATGCCGCCCCGCTTTGGGCGGGCGGATTACTAGAGTAATTCTGTCTCGCATTGGCAGGGTGATTGCTATTGTGCCTATGCAATGGGCAGGCGCGGTGCGTGCCTAAGAATGGCGCACAGGGGATCGGACATGATGAAGGAAAAACTGGTTGTGGTTGGCAACGGTATGACCGGCGCGCGCTTGTTGGAGGAGCTGCTGGAGATGGCTCCCGAGAGGTACGACATCACGGTCTTCGGGGCGGAGCGCTGGGGCAACTACAACCGTATCCTGCTCTCCCACGTTCTCGCGGGGGAAAAGGAATTCGAAGCCATCATGCTCAACGACGCGGAATGGTATCGCGAGCACGGCATCATCGCCCATCTCGGCAAGCCGGTTTCGGTCATAGACAGGATCAAGCGCGAGGTGGTTGCCGAGGATGGGACGGCGGCCAGCTACGATCGGTTGGTTCTCGCCACAGGCTCCAAGCCCATCGTCCTTCCGGTGCCAGGCCACGACCTGGATGGCGTGGTGACCTTCCGCGCCATGGCGGACGTGACACGGATGGTCGAAGCATCGCGGCGCTCGAAGCGCGCGGTGGTCATCGGCGGCGGGCTGCTGGGGCTGGAAGCGGCCCACGGGCTCATGTGCCGGGGGATGGAAGTCACTGTGGTCCACCTTGTCGATCGGCTGATGGAGCGACAGCTCGACGAGCAGGCCGCCCGCATCCTCGAGGGGACGCTGCGCAGCCGTGGCGTAAGGATACTGCTCGGCAAGGAAACCCAGTGCATCCTTGGCGAGACGGTGGTTCAGGGCGTGCGCTTCACCGACGGTACCGAGGTGCTCGCCGACATGGTGGTGATGGCGGTCGGCATCCGCCCCGGCATCGAACTGGCGCAGTCCGCGGGAATCCATTGCGAGCGCGGAATCGTGGTGAGCGACACCCTGCAGACCTTCGACCCGCGCATCTACGCCGTCGGCGAATGCGTCCAGCACCGCGGCCAGACCTTCGGCCTGGTCGCCCCCCTGTTCCGACAGGCCCGCATTTGCGCCAGTCATTTGGCCGAGGTGGGCGTGGTGCGGTTCGAACCTCAATCGACCGCTACCAAACTGAAGGTGAGCGGCATCGACCTCTACTCGGCCGGCAACTTCATGGGAGGGCCGGGCACGGACCAACTGGTGATGCACGATGCCGGGCAGGGCATCTACAAGAAGCTGGTGCTGCGCGACAACAAGCTCGAGGGTGCGCTGCTCTACGGCGATACCACCGACGAGGCGTGGTACTACGACCTGATGCGCCAGGGCACCGATATCAGCGGCTTGCGGTCGCAGTTGCTGTTCGCGCATGGATATCTGGACGGCGACGCCGGCCATTCGGGCAAGCTGTCGGTGGCCTCGATGCCCGACGAGACGGAAGTGTGCGGCTGCAACGGCATCTCCAAGGGGGCCATCGTCAAGGCGATCACAGAAAAGGGGCTGTTCACGCTGGAGGACGTTCGCCTGCATACCAAGGCGTCGGCCTCGTGCGGGTCGTGCTCCGGCAAGGTGGAGCAGATCCTGGCGTTCACCCTCGGCGGCAGCTTCTCTCCCACCCCCGAGGAGAAGCCCCTCTGCGGGTGCACCGACCACACCCATGACGAGATTCGCAAGGCCATTCGCGAGCATCACCTGCTGACCGTGCCCGCGACCATGCGCTTCCTCAACTGGCGCAAGCCCGACGGCTGCCCCAAGTGCCGGCCGGCGATCAACTACTACCTGATCTCGACATGGCCGGGCGAAGCCGAGGACGATCCCCAGTCGCGTGTCCACAATGAACGGGTCCATGCCAACATCCAGCAGGACGGCACTTACTCGGTGGTGCCGCGCACCTGGGGCGGGCTGACCAACGCGGCCGAACTGCACGCAGTGGCCGACGCGGCCGAGAAGCTGGGAGTTCCCGTCAAGATCACCGGCGGCCAGCGGCTCGCCATTCCCTTCGTCAAGAAGGAGGATCTGCCGCGCGTCTGGGCCGAGTCAAGTCGTGCGTCGGCAAGGGCCTGTGCCGCTGGGGCACCCAGGACTCGCTGGGGCTGGGCATCCGGATGGAGAAGACGTTCTGGGGGGCGTGGACACCGCACAAATTCAAGATGGGCGTGTCCGGCTGCCCGCGTAACTGTGCCGAATCGACCATCAAGGACTTCGGATTGGTGGGCGTCGATTCGGGATGGGAACTCCATGTCGGCGGCACCTGCGGAGTACGGGTGCGGGCGACCGACCTGCTGTGCAAGGTCGGCAGCGACGACGAGGCGGTCGAATACGCCGCGGCCTTCCTCCAGCTCTATCGCCAGGAGGGGCACTATATGGAACGGTCGTCGGCCTGGATCGAACGGGCGGGTATGCCCTACGTCAAGAAGCGGGTTGTCGACGACGCCGAGGGCCGGGCGGCTCTGGCGGCACAGTTCTTCGGGGCGCAGAAATTCGCCCAGGTCGATCCGTGGCTGCAGCGTGCCGAGGGCGAAGCGGCTTACGAATTCACTCCGATGCTCGACATCGCGGCCGCAGAATAGATCACGGGAAAGGAAGAAGACGATGAACAGCGAATGGATTGAGATCGGTAAGCTCGCCGACATTCCCCCCGCCGGTGCTCGGGTGGTCCTGACTCCTGCCGGGCGACTGGCTGTATTCCGCACGATCGACGACAAGGTTTTCGCCCTCGACGACAAGTGCCCCCACCGGGGCGGCCTGCTATCGCAGGGGATGGTCTTCGGCCACAAGGTGCAGTGTCCGATGCACGGGCTCAACGTCGATCTGGCCACTGGCGAGGCAGTCACCCCCGACGAGGGATGCGTCAAGCGCTTCATGGTGAAGGTGGAGGGTGACGCGATCTGCCTCCGCCTCGCCGCCGAGGATGTCGGCGAGGCAAGGGGCGCGGCCTGATCGAACCCGCCGCCGTTCCGGCAAAAAAATCGGCCCCGGGAGCGCTCCCGGGGCCGTTCCTTTGGAAACGTCGGTCTGCGGCACGCCTAGTTGCGGGCCTTGTCGACCAGCTTGTTCTTGGCGATCCACGGCATCATGGCGCGAAGCTTCTCGCCGATCTGCTCGATACCGTGCTCGGACTGGCGGCGGCGGGTGGCCTTGAAGCTGGGCTGGCCGGCCTTGCATTCGAGCATCCAGTCGCGCACGAAGCGGCCAGACTGGATGTCTTCCAGCACCCGCTTCATCTCGGCCTTGGTGTCGTCGGTGATGATGCGCGGGCCGGTGGCGTAGTCACCGTATTCCGCAGTGTTCGAGATGGAATAGCGCATGTTGGCGATGCCGCCCTCGTAGATCAGGTCGACGATCAGCTTGACCTCATGCAGGCACTCGAAATAGGCCATTTCGGGGGCGTAGCCGGCGTCCACCAGCGTCTCGTAGCCGTACTGGATCAGCTTGGTCAGGCCGCCGCACAGCACCACCTGCTCGCCGAACAGGTCGGTCTCGCATTCCTCGCGGAAGCTGGTCTCGATGATGCCCGAGCGGCCGCCGCCGATGGCCGAGGCGTAGGACAGCGCCAGTTCCAGCGCGTTGCCGGTGGGGTTCTGCGCCACCGCCACCAGGCAGGGAACGCCGCCGCCCTTGAGGTATTCGCCGCGCACGGTGTGGCCGGGGCCCTTGGGGGCGATCATGAAGACGTCGAGGTCGGCGCGGGCCTCGATCAGCTTGAAGTGGATGTTCAGCCCGTGGGCGAACACCAGGGCTGCGCCCTGCTTCAGGTTGTTCTTGAGGTCGTTGGTGTAGAGGTCGGCCTGCAACTCGTCGGGGGTGAGGATCATCACCACGTCGGCCCAGGCGGCGGCCTCGGCCGGCGTCATGACCTTGAGGCCCTCGCCCTCGGCCTTCTTGGCGGTGGCGGAGCCGGCGCGCAGCGCCACGACCACATCCTTGACGCCGGAATCGCGCAGGTTCAACGCATGGGCGTGCCCCTGGCTGCCGTAGCCGACGATGACTACCTTCTTGCCCTTGATCAGATTGACGTCGGCGTCCCGGTCGTAATAAACGCGCATGAGTGTTTCCTTTCGTTTGTCCCTCAAGCGCCGGGCGCTCGCTCCGCTCGCTTGGCTACGCTCCACTCGGCGGCCATCGCTTTGCTCCGGCCCCATTCCGCGGGCGCTCAACGCGCCATGCGCCCGCCAAGAAGCGGGCTAGGGGCAGTTGCTGGCGAGGCAGCACCATTTCGACCCGTCTTTAAATCGGATTGGGTCCACGCGCAATGGCGACGACGCCGGTCCGCGACACGTCGGCCAGGCCGAGGGGCTCCATCAGCTTGATGAAGGCGTCCACCTTGTCGGTGGCGCCCACCACCTCGAACACGAAGGACTCGTTGGTGGCATCCACTGGCCGCGCTCGGAAGATCTCCGAGATGCTGAGCGCTTCCAGCCGCTTGGCGCCGGTGCAGGTGACCTTGACCAGGGCCAGTTCGCGGGCGACATGGGGGCCCTCGATGGTCAGGTCGTGCACCTTGTGCACCGGCACCAGCCGGCGCAGTTGATTCTTGATCTGCTCGATGATCATCGCCGTGCCCGAGGTCACGATGGTGATGCGCGACAGCTTCTCGGCGGGGTCGACCTCGGCCACCGTCAGGCTTTCGATGTTGTAGCCGCGCCCCGAGAACAGGCCGATGACACGGGCCAGCACGCCGGACTCGTTGTCGACCAGCACGCTGACGGTGTGGCGGTTGATCTCTTCCACTGGCTTGGTCATCGTCCGCTCCCCCTTACACCAACACCATGCCGTCTTCTTCCGAGCCCGGCCGTTCCATGGCCTTGTCCTCGGGGCCCAACACCATCTCGTTGTGGGCCATGCCGGGCATGATCATGGGGAAGCAGTTCTCGGAGGCGTCGGTGCGAACGTCCATGATCACCGTGCGCTCCACCGAGATCATTTCCTTGATGGCGTCGTCGAGATCGCCCGGCTTCTCCACCTTGAGCCCCACCGCGCCATAGGCGTCGGCCAGCTTGACGAAATCGGGATGCGCGTCCATGTGGCTCTGCGAGTAGCGGCCGCCGTGGATCAGCTCCTGCCACTGGCGCACCATGCCCATGTACTGGTTGTTGAGGATGAAGACCTTCACCGGCAGCCGGTGCTGGCACAGCGTCGCCAGTTCCTGGATGTTCATCTGGATCGAGGACTCGCCGGCGATGTCGACCACCAGCGCGTCGGGATGCGCCACCTGCACACCCATGGCCGAGGGCAGGCCGTAGCCCATGGTGCCCAAACCGCCCGAGGTCATCCAGTGGTTGGGCAGCTCGAAGCGGAAGTGCTGCGCCGCCCACATCTGGTGCTGGCCGACCTCGGTGCAGATGTAGGGATTGCGGTTCTTGGTCAGTTCATAGAGCCGCTGGATGGCGTATTGCGGCTTGATGATCTTGCTGGACTTCTCGTAGTGCAGGCAGTTGACCGAGCGCCACTTGTCGATCTGCGCCCACCATGCCCTCAGCGCCTTGTCGTCGGGGCGGCACTGCTTGGCCTTCCACACCTTCATCAGGTCTTCCAGCACATGGGCGCAGTCGCCCACCACAGCCACGTCGACGGCGACGTTCTTGTTGATGGAACTGGGATCGATGTCGATGTGGATCTTCTTGGCGGTGGGCGCGAAGGCGTTGAGGCGGCCGGTGACGCGGTCGTCGAAGCGGGCGCCGATGTTGATCATCACGTCGCAGCCGTGCATGGCCAGATTGGCCTCGTAGGTGCCGTGCATGCCCAGCATGCCCAGGGACAGCGCGTCCGAGGCCGGGTAGGCGCCCAGGCCCATCAGCGTCTGGGTGCAGGGGTAGCCGGTCATACGCACCAACTGGGTCAGCAACTGGCAGGCCGCCGTGCCGGAGTTGATGACGCCGCCGCCGACATAGAAGACCGGCCGCTTGGCGCCGGCGATCAGCTCGACCGCCCGCTCGATGGCCTTGATGTCGCCCTTGACCTGCGGCTGGTATTTAGAGCGCCCCTTGGAGGGGCCCTCATAGAGGCCGTGGGCCTGGACCACGTCCTTGGGCAGGTCGACCAGCACCGGGCCGGGGCGGCCGGCGCGCGCCACCTGGAAGGCCTCGTGCACCGTGCGCGCCAGCTTGTTGACGTCCTTGACCAGATAGTTGTGCTTGGTGCACGGCCGGGTGATGCCGGTGATATCGGCTTCCTGGAAGGCATCGTTGCCGATCAGGTGGGTGGGCACCTGGCCGGTGAAGCACACCAGCGGGACCGAATCGCACAAGGCATCGGCCAGACCGGTGACGGTGTTGGTGGCGCCGGGACCCGAGGTCACCAGAACGCAGCCGACCCTACCGGTGGAGCGGGCATAGCCCTCGGCGGCATGCACCGCCGCCTGCTCGTGACGCACCAGCACGTGGCGCAGCCGGTTCTGCTTGAACAACTCGTCGTAGATGGGCAGGACAGCGCCGCCCGGATAGCCGAAAATGACCTCCACGCCCTGGTCAACCAGCGCCTTGAGGAGAATTTCCGCCCCGTTCAACTGATCGTGCTGCGCCATGTCCGCACCTTGTCCGCGTTGTCTGTACCGTTTCGCCTAGCCGGGGGCGCGCAACATAATTGCGTGCGCTGCGCCGCGAGGGGCACAACCTAGCCTCTCACTAAGCCCCGGTCAATAGGTGTTGACGAATTTTCGGAAAGAAACGCTCTGCCAAACTTTCCGAATATTGCTCCGGAATCACCTCGGCCCCTGGAAGTTGGTGGCGGAACCAGGTGAGTTGGCGCTTGGCGTAATTGCGAGTTGCCTGGGTAGCGGCGGTCACGGCCTCATCCAGCGTCATCCGTCCGGCGAGGTGGGCGGCCAACTCGGGCACCCCCAGAGCCTTCATGGCGGGTAGTGCCGGGTCGAGGCCGAGGGCCAGCAGGTCCGCCACCTCGTCCAGGGCGCCTTGCTCCACCATGCGGCGGAAGCGGCCGTCGCAGGCGGAGTAGAGCGCCTCGCGCGGCGGCAGTAGGGCGAGGGTCAGCCAGTTGGCCGCCACGCCTCCCTGCGGCGGCTCGGACTGCCACTCGGCCAGGGAACGGCCGGTGGCCTCCAGCACCTCGCAGGCCCGCACCAGCCGTTGCGAGTTGGTGGGGGCGAGGCGGGCGGCCATCACCGGGTCGCGCTCGGCGAGGCGGGCGTGGAAGGCGTCGTTGCCCAGCTCGGCGAACAGGGCGCGGGCGGCGCTGCGGAGCGGCTCGGGGATCTCGGGGATGGGCGACAGGCCCTGCATCAGGGCGCGCAGGTAGAGGCCGGTTCCGCCCACCACCACCGGCAGCCGGTCGGTGCCCCAGGCCGCCTCCATCTCGGCGGCTGCGTGCTCGGCGTAGAGGGCGGCGGAGCAGGCGACGGCGGGCGGGAGGAAGCCGTACAGCCGATGCGGCACCCGGGCCTCGTCGGCGGGGGAGGGGCGGGCGGTGACGACGCGCAGGGTGTGGTAGACCTGCATGGAGTCGGCATTGATGACCGTGCCGCCAAACTCCTCGGCCACCGCCATGGCGAAGGCGGACTTGCCGGAGGCGGTGGGACCGGCGATGACCAGGGCGGGGCGGTTCACTCTGACAGCAGTTGCAAGACGTGCTGTTCCAGTTCCGGCAGGTCCTCGACCACTATTCTCCATACCAGAGCCGTATGAGGAAGTTCCTGAAAGCCTTCAGTTCCCCCCAGGAGACGGCCGTCTGGTCGCGAAATTTCTTGGACAGGCGGTTGGACGCTTCCCCGATGATCTCGAAATTGCGCACAACCGCGTCCTGATGCAGGCGAGAGGTGGCGAAAGCCTGCTGTCCGATCGACGTGTAGTCCTTGATCGTGTTGACGCGGTCGCGCTTGTTCATAACGGCCGCGCTTCCGACAGAATGTCGTCGCGCATATAGGGGCTCAAGCCTCCGTCGCTGAGCACATCGACCTTGCATCCGACAACCTCCCGGAGGTCGAGCCGGAAGCCGATCAGATCGAGCAGGCTGCGCTCGTCGTCCATATGGACCAGCAGGTCGATGTCGCTGTCCGGCCCGTCGTCGCCGCGCGCCACAGAGCCGAACACCCGCACCTGGCCGGCCCCGTGCAGGGCCGCCAGGCGCAGGATTTCGTCGCGCTTCTCGTCCAGGAGCCGTCTTGCCGTACCCATCAACGTGATAATAGCGCTCCGCCTACCGCCAATCCAGCGGGTAGCTGACCATGCCGTCGGCCAGTTTGGGCTCGAACCAGGTGGATTTGGGCGGCATCACTTCGCCGGCCTCGGCCACCGCCACCAGGTCTTCCATGCGGGTGGCGAACAGGGCGAAGGCCACCGCCATCTCGCCCGAATCCACGCGCTTCTCCAATTCGCTCAGGCCGCGCTTGCCGCCGACGAAGTCGATGCGCTTGTCCTTGCGCAGGTCGGCGATGCCCAGCACCGGGGTCAGCAGGCGGTCGGACAGCAGGCTGACATCGAGGCGGGCCACCGGGTCGGCGGATACCGGCTTCTTCAGCCCCAGGGTGTACCACTGCCCCTTGAGGTACATGCCGAAGCTCTGCGGTGCCGTCGGGCGGGCCTGGGTCGCCACCGGGGTCACGGTGAACTCGGCGTCGAGGGCGGCGAGGAACCGCTCGCGGCTCAGGCCGTTGAGGTCGACCACCACGCGGTTGTAGTCGAAGATTTTCATTTCCTCGATGGGGAACGACACCACCAGGAACGACTCGTAGGCCTCCTCGCCGCTGGCGCAGCATTTGCGCTCGCGGCGGAAGGTGGCGACGCGGGAGGCCGCCGCCGAGCGGTGGTGGCCGTCGGCGATATAGACCGCCGGCATGGCGTCGAAGGCCGTGACCACCGCCGCGATGGCGTCGGCGTCGTCCATCACCCACAGGGTGTGCACGATGCCGTCGGCGGCGGTGACTTGGTAGGCCGGGGCCTTGGCGACGGTGGCGGCGACGGCGGCGGCCAGGCCGGGGGCGTTGCGGTGGGCCAGCAGCACCGGGCCGGTCTGGGCGTCGCAGGTGTCGATCTGGCGGACGCGGTCGTCCTCCTTGTCGGGGCGGGTGAACTCGTGCTTGCGGATGCGGTTGACGTCGTAGGCCGCCACCGAGCCACCGCCAACGATGCCGGTCTGCACATGCTCGCCCATCTGGATGCGGTAGACGTAGAAGCAGGGCCTGGCATCCCGCACCAGCACACCGGCCTCGACCATCCTCTTCAGGTTTTCGGCGCCCTTGGCGTAGACGGCGGGGGCATAGACGTCGGTGCCGGCGGGCAGGTCGATCTCGGGCTTGGAGATGTGCAGGAAGCTCCACGCCTTGCCCTCGGCCATGACCCGCGCCTCGTCGGAGGACAGCACGTCATAGGGCGGCGCCGCCACCTGGGCGGCGTACTGAGGGGTGGGACGCAGGCCGGGGAAGGGGCGAAGCAGCGGAACGGACACGGGCAAGCTCCCTGGGCTGAAAAGACGGGGACGTCTTAGCGCCTGGAAGACTCATGCGCAAGCGACGTCAATACCCCCCCACCCCGCCCCTCTCCTGCGAGGAGAGAGGGGGCACAGGAGTGAGGGGCAGACGAAGGGCCTATCTCTTGCCCGTGTGCGGCTTGGCTTCCGCCAGGGGCAGGGCGACATAGCGCAGTTGCTGAGGGTTCTCCACCCGAAGCAGCAGCGCCTTCTGGCCGGCCTTGCGGGCCTCCTCCACTTGTTTGACCAGATCCTGCGGTGTGCGCACCGGCTTCTGGCCGGCCTCGATGATGACGTCGCCGGGGCGCAGGCCCCGTTCGGCGGCGGGGCCGTCGGCCTTGACGTCGGTGACCACCACGCCCTTGGTGTTGTCGTCGATGCCGTACTTCTCGCGCAGTTGGGGCGAGATGGCTGCCACGGACATGCCGGTGGCGGGGATGGCCTGCTGGCTGGTGGGGCCGGGCTGCGGCTTGTCGGGAGCCTTGGCATGCTCGGCCGGCTCCTCCGGCATTTCGCCGACCTGGGCCTCCAGCGTCTGCTTGCGGCCGTCGCGCCACACCACCACCTCGGACTTCTTGCCGATGGGGGTTTCGGCGACGATGCGGGGCAGGCGGCGCATCTCGCCGATGTCCTTGCCGTCGAAGCGCAGGATGATGTCGCCCGCCTTGATGCCGGCCTTGGCCGCCGGGCCGGTGTCGTCGACCTTGGCCACCAGGGCGCCGCGCTGGTCGACCAGCCCCATGGATTCGGCCAGTTCCTGGTCGAGCGACTGGATGTGGATGCCGAGCCAGCCGCGACGGGTCTTGCCGAACTTCCTCAGATCTTCGATGACCGGCTTCGCCAGGCCGGCGGGGATGGCGAAGCCGATGCCGATGGAGCCGCCGGATGGCGAAATGATGGCCGAGTTGATGCCGATCACCTCGCCCCTCAAGTTGAACATTGGGCCACCGGAGTTGCCGCGATTGATGGAGGCGTCGGTCTGCAGGAAATCGTCGTAGGGGCCGGCGTTGATGTCGCGGGCTCGGGCCGAGACGATGCCCGCCGTCACCGTGCCGCCGAAGCCGAACGGGTTGCCGATGGCCAGCACCCAGTCACCAACGCGGGCCTCGTCGGAATTGCCGAAGATCACCGCCGGCAGGGGCTTCTTGCCGGGGTCGATCTTCAGCACCGCCAGGTCGGTTTTGGTATCGCGGCCCACCAGGGTGGCGGTGAACACCGAGTCGTCATGCAGCTTGACGCTGATCTCGTCGGCGTCCTGGATGACGTGGTTGTTGGTGACGATGAAGCCCGAACTGTCGATGATGAAGCCCGAACCGAGCGAGGTGGCGCGGCGCGGCGCGGCATCGGGGGCGCGGCCCTGGCGCGCGAAGAACGCCTTGAAGAAGTCCTCCAGCGGCGAGCCGGGGGGGAATTGCGGCATCTCGGGGATGCGGTCGGGGTTCTTGATGGTCTGGGTGGTCGAAATGTTGACCACACTGGGCAACAGTTTGTCGGCCAGGTCGGCGAAGCTGACCGGCGCCTCCTTGGCCAGGGCGGCGAAGGACTGTAGTGCCAGGGCCAGCGCGGCCACTCCGGCCAGCAGGCGGTTGGCGTTTCTTTTTGGGATGGACACCGGAACAGGCCCTCCTGATGGATAGAACATCCGCGGGGATTCGCCCCGAGGGTTGCAACGATTTAGTCTCCCCCGCGAGCGACTTCAAGCATGTGGGGACAAACACAGCATCGGATGGGACTATGACGTCATGATGGCGGAGTGCGCCAGCCAGACGAAAGCCTGTGCGAGCCCCCCTTCAAGACGGGCCGTTTCGAAGGAGGGCGCCCTGGCCGTTGCCTATTCCTTCCGGGCGCGGCCGGTGCCGTTGAAGAAGCGGAAGAATTCACCCTCGGGGGACAGCACCATGGTGGTCTGGTTGTCGCCCAGCGCGTGGCGATAGGCCTGCAGCGAGCGGTACAGCGAGAAGAAATACGGATCCTTGCCGAAGGACTCGGCGAAGATGCGATTGGCCTCGGCGTCGCCCTGACCGCGAAAGATCTGCGCCTGGCGCTGCGCCTCGGCCAGGATGACGGTGCGCTCGCGCTCGGCCCGGGCCTTGATCTGCTGCGACCATTCGTAGCCCTGGGCGCGCAGTTCCTTGGCCTGGCGTTCGCGTTCGGACTTCATGCGGTCGTAGATCGACTGGCTGGTCTCCTCCGGCAGGTCGGCACGGCGGATGCGGACATCCACCACCGCGATGCCCAGGTTGCTGGCCGGCTCGGCCACCTCCCTGAGAATCTTGGCCATGATCTGGGCGCGTTCCTCGGACAGGATCGAGGGCAACATGGCTTGGCCCATCTCGCGGCGCAACGCCGAGGAGACGATCTGGGTGAGCTGTGCCCGGGCCTGCACCTCGGTGCGGATCGACTGATAGAACTTCAGCGGGTCGGCGATGCGGAAGCGGGTGTAGGTGTCCACCACGATACGCTTCTGGTCGCCCAGGATGATCTGCTCGTCCGGCGGGTCGAGGGCCAGCAGGCGCAGGTCGTAGCGTACCACGTCCTCGATCAGCGGCAGTTTGAAGTGCAGCCCGGGTTCCCTGACGGTGGCGCGATGGGCGCCGAGACGCAGTACCAGCGCCTGCTCGACCTGGTTGACGACGAACAGCGACGAACCGGCGAACAGCAGCACGATCGCCGCCAGGATGCCGAAACCGATCAGCGAGGTCCGGTTCATTTCGCGCCTCCGCTCTGCGCTTGGGCCGCCGGCTTGCGCAGCTCGGGCAGCGGTAGGTAGGGCAACACGCCCTGGCCCTTGGCACCGGGCTCGATGACGATCTTCGTGGCGTTTTTCAGCACCTCTTCCATGGTCTCCAGGTAGAGGCGGCGGGCGGTCACGTCTTCGGCCTGCTTATAGGCCGCGTAGACGGACAGGAAGCGCTTGGCGTCGCCGTCGGCCAGGTTGACCACCTGCTCCTTGTAGGCTTCGGCCTCCTGGATCAGGCGCTCGACCTCGCCGCGGGCTCGCGGAATAATGTCGTTGCGGTAGGCTTCTGCCTCGTTGCGGGCGCGCTCCTGGTCGGCGCGGGCGCGCTGGACGTCGTTGAAGGCGTCGATGACCGCGCCCGGCGGATCAACCTTCTGCAACTGCACTTGCTGCACATGGATGCCGGCGTCATAGGAGTCCAGCAGCTTTTGCAGCTCCTGGAGGGCCTGGATGGCGATCTGCTCGCGCTTGTCCGACAGGACCGCCTGGATGGGGTTGCGGCCGACGACCTCGCGCATGGCGCTTTCGGCGGCAACCTTCACGGTGCCCTCCGGGTCGCGGACGTTGAACAGGTATTTGCCGGCGTCCTTGATGCGCCAGAACACCGCGAAATCGGCCTCGACGATGTTCTCGTCGCCGGTCAGCATGCGGCTTTCCTCGGGGACATTGCGAGCACCGCCACCGCGGACATCGGTGCGATCGGCAGCGGTGCGGAAGCCCAACTGCATCTGGTTGACCTTGGTGACCTTGGGCAGCAGCACCGTCCCGATGGGATAGGGCAGCCGGTAGTGCAGGCCCGGCTCGGTGGTATCGACCCACTTGCCGAAGCGCAGCACAACCCCCTGTTCATCGGGATTGACGCGATAGATGCCCGTGGCCGCCCAGGCCAGCAGACCGAGCGCTACGATGACACCGATGCCCTGGCCGCCGCCGAAGCTGTGGCGCGGCATGGCACGCCGCAGTTTTTCCTGGCCGCGGCGGATGATTTCCTCGAAATCGGGGCCGGGCATACCGCCGCCACCGCCGCCGCCGCCGGGACCGCGGCCCCACGGGCCGCCACCGCCGCCGCCCCCTTGAGGATTCCAAGGCATATCGTCGTCCCTTCGTCCGCCAAAACGTTGCCGGAGCCACCGATCCGCTTGCGAAATCGAGGGCAGTCCTGGCCTTATAGGGCAGGATGCCGGACGGCGCAACGCAAGGCAGGGCTGATCCCCGGATTTCCGCCCATATGGAGAAGTCGTAGCGCTTTTCAAGCTGGACGGTGCATGCGTACCTTGGCAAAGGGGGTAGCGGTCCCTTATATCAGACGATGTTGTTTTACTGGAGAAGAGGCACATGGCCGAGGTTACCGAGCAGCAGATTTTGGATGCCCTTAAGCGCGTCGCCGATCCCGACAAGAAGGTCGATATCGTTAGCCTCGGCATGGTGTCGGGTGTGACCGTCAAGAATGGCCATGTTGCCTTCGCCATTGAAGTTGAACCGCAGCGCGGTCCGGCGCTGGAGCCCTTGCGCAAGGCCGCCGAGCAGGCGGTGCACGGGCTGCCCGGCGTGCTTACCGTGTCGGCCGTGCTGACCGCCGAGCGCAATGTCGACGGCGGCCCCAAGGGTGGTCACGGGCACGGTCACGGGGCCGAGGTGCCGCTGTTGCCGCACGTCAAGTCGGTGATCGCGGTGGCCTCGGGCAAGGGCGGCGTCGGCAAGTCCACCACCTCCATCAACCTGGCCATGGCGCTGGCGCAGCTCGGCCTCAAGGTCGGCCTGTTCGACGCCGACATCTACGGCCCTTCCATGCCGCGCATGCTGGGCATCTCCGGCGACCCGGTCAGCCCCGACGGCCAGACCCTGATGCCCATGGAGAATTATGGTGTCAAGTGCATGTCCATCGGCTTCCTGGTGCCCGAGGACAGCCCGATCATCTGGCGCGGCCCCATGGTGATGGGCGCCCTTGAGCAGCTGCTGCGCGACGTGCAGTGGGGCGAACTCGACGTCATGGTGATCGACATGCCGCCCGGCACCGGCGATACCCAGCTCACCATCAGCCAGCGGGTGCCGCTGACCGGCGCGGTGATTGTCTCGACGCCCCAGGACATCGCGCTGCTGGACGCCCGCAAGGGCCTCAACATGTTCCGCAAGGTGGACGTGCCGGTGCTCGGCATCATCGAGAACATGAGCTACTACGTGTGTCCCAAATGCGGTGACGAAGCCCACATTTTCGGGCATGGCGGCGCCAAGGCGGAAGCGGCGCTCCTGTCGGCCGACTTCCTCGGCGAGATCCCGCTGGACATCGCCATCCGCGAGACCTCGGACCGTGGCGAGCCCATCGTGGTGTCCAAGGCCTCCAGCCCGCACGCCAAGGCCTATCGCGACATCGCCCAGAAGGTTTGGGACAAGGTCCAGGCCATCCAGGGCGCCAAGAAGGGCCCGAAGATCAGTTTCGAGTAGTCTGCTGGGACCTGACGGTTTTCAGAAAATCTTCGAGGGTGCGGCCCGGTTCCTCACGGAACCGGCGCTCGCCGACCTCCAGCCGGGCGATCCGGTCGGCACGGAAGTGCCGGAAGTCGTCGCGCAGCTCGCACCAGGCCGCCAGTGTCCAGACCTTTCCCCAGAAATACAGGCCGAGCGGGCGGCAGGTGCGGCTGGAACTCTCGCCGTCCTCGCGCACGTAGTCGAACGAGAGGACCCGCTTCTCATCGATGGCGCGGGTGATTCCATCGAGGATGTTCCGCAGGTCGGCGGACTGGTGAAAGCCGAGGGCGAAAATCCTCGAACGCTCCATGCGGTCCCGCAACGCGGCCGGCACCACGGCTTCGATCTTTTTCAGGGCCTCGGTGGCGGCGGAAGCCTGGGCGGTTCCGCCCCATGCCTCCACCATCCGCGCCCCGACCACCAGAGCCTCCAACTCGCCCCGGTCGAACATCAGCGGCGGGATGTCGAATCCGTCGCGCAGCAGGTAGCCTACCCCCGCCTCGCCATCCACCGGCACACCCGAGGTTTTCAGGTCGCGGATGTCGCGGTAGATGGTCCGTTCGGACACTTCCAGCCGTTCGGCGAGTTGGCGGGCGGTGGTCAACCGCCCGCCGCGCAGCGCCTGGATGATCTGGAACAGGCGATCCGCGCGCCGCACGCCGGCCCCCGGGGCTAATTCGTGGAGTGCAACCCGACCCGGTTGCCGTCGGTGTCCTCAATCACGGCAATGAAGCCGTGCGGGGCAATGGAGGTCTTGGGCATGAGGATGGCGCCTCCGGCCGCCTCGACCCGCGACAGCATCGGGGCGAGGTCATCGCCGCCATTGAGGTAGACCATGGTGCCCTCGGCATTGGGACGAAAATTCTCGCCCTTGACGACACAGCCCTGGGCGGGCGCCTCGCCCGCTCCGGAGGGGACGAACATGGCCATTTCCAAGGTGCCGCACGGGGACTTCTCGCGTTTCAGCGGGGCGCCGGTAACCGCCTCGTAGAAGGCCTGGGCACGGTCAAGGTGGTTGGTCGGGATCTCGAACCAAACGGCGACGGTGTTGCTCATCATCATCTCCCCAAAAGAGAAAGGCCGTGCGGTGTTCCGCACGGGAGGCTTGATAGCAGACCCCTCCTGACAGCGTGCCGTCAGGAGGCTGCGGTCACCCTTCGGTATTTTCTCCGCCTTCGGTGGCGTCCTCTTCCTCTTCCTCTTCCTCGGGAAGCATCAGCACACCGGCGTTGTAATCGTAGTCGAAAATCTCAGCATAGCGGCCCCAGGTGATGGCGGTTTCCATCACCCGCTCGGCTTCGTCGGCGGTGAGGTAGTCCTGCAGCTCCTGCAGGAAACGGTCCTCCGGGGCCCGGTGATCGCGGCGTTCGTCCAGCACCCGGCGGATGTGGGCGGCCAGCGGAATGCTGCGCAGCAGGGCGTCGGCGAACAGCTCCTTGCGGCGGGCGTCGTCGGCCTCGACATAGGTGCGGCCCAGCGGCGTCAGGAAGATGTCGCCGGCGGCGATGCGTGCCAGGTTGAGCACGCGCAGTCCCTCGAACAGGTGGAACAGGGTGTCGTCGGGCAGTTCGGTGTGTTCGGCCAGGGCGGGCAGGTCGGCGCGGCCGCCGAAGGGCGGCTCGGCGATGGTCTCCAGCAGGCCCTCCAGTTTGCCCGGCGACGTGTCGGGCAGGCGATAGCCCAGGGTGAGTTGCTCGACGCCGGCGGCGCCGGGAGCGCGCACGCTGGCCGTCATCTGGGCGTAGACCTCGTCGACGATCTGCCGGAAGGCGGCCGATTCCGGGTCGCGCGGGTGTTCGAGCCGCACCGGGATCTCCGCCCGGATGCGCCCGGGATCGCTGGAGACCACCAGGATGCGGTCGGCCAGCCACACCGCCTCCTCGATATTGTGCGACACCACCAGGATGCCCTTGGTGGGAATCTTGCGCTCGCCCCACAGTTCCAGGATGTCGTCGCGCAGGCTCTCGGTGGTCAGTACATCGAGCGCCGAGAACGGCTCGTCCATCAGCAGCACGTCCGGCCGCATCACCAGGGCGCGGGCGATGCCGACGCGCTGCCGCATGCCGCCCGACAGCTCCTTGGGGTAGGCGCTTTCGAAGCCGCCCATGCCGATCAGCTCGATGGCGTCGTCGGCGCGGTCCTCACGCTCCTTGGCCGGCACGCCCAGCGCCTCCAGCCCCAGTTCCACGTTCTGCCGCACCGTCAGCCAGGGGAACAGGGCGAAGCTCTGGAACACCATGGAAATTCCGCGCGTCGGCCCCAGGATGGGCTTGCCGCGGTAGAGCACCTCGCCGCCGTTGGGCCGCACCAGCCCGGCGATGATGCGCATCAGGGTGGACTTTCCCGACCCCGAGCGCCCCAGCAGGGCGACGATCTCGCCCTCGTGGAGCCTGATGTCGACGCCCTCCAGCACGGTGCGCTCGCGGCCGTCCGGAGTGCGGAAGGCCTTGCGGACGCCTGACAGGCTGAGCAGCGATATTCCAGTCTGCATGGTGCGTCCTCAGCCGTTGCCCAGCCGCTCGGCCGCGATGGTGCACAGCGGTCGCCACAGGAAGTGGTTGAAGGCCATCACATACACGCACATGGCGCCGATGCCCAGCGCGATGCGGGGGAAATCGCCGGCCGTGGTGGCCTCGGCGATATAGGCGCCCAGCCCGTGCGCCACCAGCCGGATGTCGCCCCAGCTCACCATCTCGGCGACGATGCTGGCGTTCCATGAGGCGCAGGTGGCGGTCACCGCGCCGGTGAGGTAGCTGGGGAAGATGCCGGGCAGCACGAATCGCCGCCACCACAGCCAACCCTTCAGGCCCAAACTGCCGGCGGTATCGCGCAGGTCGTGCGGCAGCGACGAGGCGCCGGCCACCACGTTGAACAGCAGGTACCACTGGGTTCCCAGCACCATCAGCGGGCTGGTCCAGACGTCGACGTTGAGGTCGAATTTGACAATGACGATGACGGCCACCGGAAACACCAGGTTGGCCGGGAAGGCGGCGAGAAACTGCGCCACCCACTGGACGTTCTGCGCCACCCGCGGCCGCAAGCCCATCCATACCCCCACCGGCACCCAGAACAGCGAGGCCAGGATCATCAGGACGACGATGCGGATGGTGGTGTAGAGGCCGTAAAGCATCACCTGCCCGACTTCGGCAAGCCCCACCTCGGTATTGATGAACACGACCATCTGCACCGCGGCCGCCGTCATGGCCACGATCAGGACGCCGTTCCATACCTTGTCGGCCCAGGGCGGCAGGTTGAGGCCGCGGCCCACGATGAAGGTGTCGGCGGCGGTGCGGCGGGGCAGCAGGCCGGTGAAGGCGGTCCAGGCGGTTGCCGGCAGGACCCAGGCGGCGCGCGACAGCCGCGCCCGCTGCATCAGCGTCAGCAGCCAGGACTGGGGCGCCTCGTCGCCCGGCATCTGCTCGAACTTGAACTTGTCGGCCCAGGCCACCAGCGGGCGGAACATCAGTTGGTCATAGACCAGGATGCCGGCCAGCACAGCCAGGATGGCCCAGGCGATGGCGCCGAGGTCGCGCGCCTGGATGGCCAGGGCGATGTAGGACCCGACACCCGGCAGCAGGATGCTCTGTCCCGATACCGTGATGGCCTCGGAGGCGACGACGAAGAACCAGCCGCCCGAGACCGACATCATCATGTTCCACACCAGCCCGGGTACGGCATAGGGGAACTCCAGGCGCCAGAAGCGTTGCCAGGCCGACAGGTGGAACATGTCCGCCGCCTCGATGAGGTCGGCCGGTACGGTGCGCAGGCTCTGGTACAGGCTGAAGGCCATGTTCCACGCCTGCGAAGTGAAGATGGCGAAGATGGCGGCGCACTCGACCCCCAGCAGGCTGCCCGGGAAAAGAGCGATAAAGCCGGTCACCGTGATGGACAGGAACCCCAGCACCGGGATGGACTGTAGGATATCCAAGACCGGGATCAGCAGGCGTTCCAGCGCCGGCACCTTGGCCGCCAGCAGCGCGTAGACCAGGGTGAACGCGAAAGACAGCCCCAGCGCCGCCAACATGCGCAGGGCGCTACGCAGCAGGTAATAGGGCAAATTGGCCGGGTCGAGCGACAGGGGCAAAGGCTCGCCGATGTCGTAGGGCACACCCATTTGCGCCGCCCCGAAGGCCAGCAGCGCGAGGATCGCGAACACCACCGGCAAAAGCGCCGCGTCCCAGACATTGGGCTTCAGCTCGGGGGCGACCGCGACGGAATTGGGGAGCTTGAGGCGCATGACCGCTCATCCCTGACCATCGGGTAGCGCGGTTCTAGTCCTCCCATCCGGCACTGTCGAGCGGGAATTGATGATGGAATTATTACGGGATCAGGCCGGTTCCAGCACCACGAAGGCGAATCCATCGTGGGCTTGGCGCGACACCTCGCGCCAGCCGGAGCGGTCGAAGGGCGGGAACATGGTGTCGCCCTCGTAAGCGCTGTGAATCTCGGTCCAATAGACCCGGTGGGCCGCGGGCAGTGCCTCGGCGAACAGGGCGCTGCCGCCGATGACCATGGCTTCGCTGGCCTCGGGTGCCAGGCACTCGGCCAGGGCCAGCGCCTCGGCCAGGCTGTGGGCGGGGTGAGCCCCCTCGACGCTCCAATCGGGCTGGCGGGTGACCACGATGTTGGGGCGGCCGGGCAGCGGCCGGCCGATGCTGTCCCAGGTCCTGCGTCCCATGATCACCGGCTTGCCCAGCGTGGTGCGCTTGAACCATTTGAGGTCTTCGGGGACGTGCCAGGGCAGCCGGGTGTCGCGGCCGATGATGCCATTGGCGGCAACGGCGACGATGAGGGCGACCGGCATCATGATCAGCGCCGATCCAGGAAGCGTTCCATGCCCTCGTGAAGCTCGCCGGTGGCAAAGCTGAGATGGAACAGGCGACGTTCAAGCCGCAACCCGTCATCAAGGCCCACCGAAACGGCGCGATGCACGGCCTCCTTGGCAAATCTCACCGCGTTGGGCGGCCGGGCAGCGATGACAGCCGCCACGGCCGAGGCGCGCGCCATGGCCTCGCCGGTCGGCACCACTTCGCTAACCAGTCCGATGCGTTCGGCCTCGGGGGCGAACATCAGCCTTCCGGTCAGAATCAAATCCATGGCCTTCGCCCGCCCGACCGCGCGTGCCAATCGTTGGGTGCCGCCCGCGCCGGACAGGGTGCCCAGGGTGATCTCGGGATGGCCGAACCGCGCGTTCTCGGCCGCAATGACGATATCGCACATCTCGACCAACTCGCAGCCGCCTCCCAGGGCATAGCCCTCGACAGCGGCGATCAACGGTTTGGCACATGTGGCCAGCCGGTCGCAGCAGCCCGAGAAATCCGTCCGTATCGCCTCGGCGACCGACATGACACGCATCTCGGCGATGTCCGCTCCGGCGCAGAACGGCGGCCCACCGGTCAGCACCAGCACCCGTACCGCCTCATCCTGCTCCAGCCGGTCCACCGCTTGGGCGAGGCCCTCGATCATGGCGTTTGACAGCGCGTTGCGGGCCTCGGGACGGTCCAGCCGGATCACCCCGATACCCTCGGCGGCCGATACCTCGATCATGCATCCCTCCCGTATAGTCAGACCGCCACCGGCGCCGCGATGTGCGGATGGCTTTGGTAGCCCTCCAGCGCCACGTCGTCGTAGGTGAAGGCGAACAGGTCGTGGACCTCGGGGTTGAGCCTGAGGACCGGCAGCGGCAAGGGCGCGCGCGACAGTTGCAACTCCGCCTGTTCCAGGTGGTTGGCGTAGAGGTGGGCGTCGCCGAAGGTGTGGACGAAATCGCCCGGCTGCAGACCGGTCACTTGCGCCACCATGTGGGTCAGCAGAGCATACGAGGCGATGTTGAACGGCACCCCCAGGAACACATCGGCCGAGCGTTGGTAGAGTTGGCAGGACAGGCGGCCCTCGGCGACATAGAACTGGAACAGGCAGTGGCAGGGCGGCAGGGCCATGCTGTCGATGTCGGCCGGGTTCCACGCCGAGACGATGAGCCGCCGTGAATCCGGGTTGGTGCGGATCATGTGCAGCAACTGGGCGATCTGGTCGACCGTGCGGCCATCGGGGCACCCCCACGAGCGCCACTGCTTGCCGTAGACCGGCCCCAGCTCGCCGTTCTCGTCGGCCCATTCGTCCCAGATCGAGACCTTGTTGTCCTTGAGGTAGGCGATGTTGGTGTCGCCTTTGAGGAACCACAGCAGCTCATGCACGATGGAGCGCATGTGCAGCTTCTTGGTGGTGACCGTCGGGAAGCCCTGGGACAGGTCGAAGCGCATCTGGTGGCCGAACACGCTCCAGGTGCCGGTGCCGGTGCGGTCGGCTTTGTAGACGCCCTCGGTACGGATGCGGCGCAGCAGGTCGAGGTATTGGTTCATGCGGCGCACCTTATCGCAGGGGGCGGGTCCGGCAAAGGCGTCATTGCTCGCCGCGGCCCAGGCGTAGCGTCGAGCCGCCAGGCGTCTCCACCGTCTTGATCACCAGGCATTCGCTGCCGCCGGTCACGCGTGTCAGATTGTCGGGCGCCCGGCACGGCGAGGCTATCGCCGGTGCGGCCAGGATGGTCAGGATCAGGGCGAAGAACAGGCGCGGCATCGGCGGGTCCGTTGTTCAATCGCGGGCAGAATAGGGCCGGGGACGTCAGGACTCAAGGTGTGCGAGTTCGGACCAGCAAAAGCCGGCGTGCGGCGCGCCGGCCAGATTTTGCTGGAAATATCACCGTCTTTAGACGAACGCTATGGGATGCAAACCAATCGCATTCGCATGTCGCGGCCGGGGGGAAAACGCTCGATGGTCAACGCCATCCTGCGGGGGCTGCTGCGCCGCTGCCCCAATTGTGGTGTCGGGCCGTCGCTGGATGGTTACCTTAAGGTGCACGCCGCCTGCACCCATTGCGGCGAGCCCTTGGGCCACATCCGCGCCGATGACGGGCCGGCCTATCTCACGGTGTTGCTCGTAGGCCACATTGTGGTGCCGCTGTCATTGGTGGCGGAACAGAAGTGGCAGCCGCCGGTGGTTCCCCACATGATCGTTGCGGCGGCGGCGGCGGCGGTGTTGATCTGGCAACTGCTGCCGCGACTCAAAGGCGCCATGCTCGGCTTGATGTGGGCGCTTGATCTGCATGGGTCCGAGCGGCAGGGCGATCCGGAGAAGCACGGCTAGAACTTTACGTCGAACTCCCTCGCCAAGCTGTCCAGGACCATCTGGACGTGGCCATAGGGGGCGAGGTACTCACCCTCGAAATCGTCCTCGTGGTGCGGGCGTGCGCGGTGGCCGCGCTGTAGGCGCGACAGGTGGTCGTGCATGATCCGCTGGATGGTTTGGGGGAAATGGACCCGGCGGGCGTAGGCGATGCGCCAGTCGCCGTCGGCCGCTCCGCGCTGGATGTCGGCCGATCGGCCGACCCGCACCCGGTCGGGATGCAGGGCACTGATCGCCAGAAACACGAAACCGCCGCCGAGGTCCATCGCCATTCGTCCACTCCGGGAAGCCAGAGATGGAGCTTCCCCTCAGCCGGTGCCGGCATCAATAGGCGGCACGGCCGGGGTGACGGTCGAATCGAGGATTCCGAGGTAGGCCTGACGGTCAGGGCGAGCCGTCAGCCGACCCGCCCTCGCCGTCAGATCAGGAAAAGGTCGTCCAGCGCCTTGAACAAATCGTCGCCGAAGCTCGGCCCCTTGAACACAACCGGCACCGTCTTGGGCAAAACCTTGAGGCGGTCGTCGTCCGGAACGAAGCTGGTGATCACCGCCAGCGGAATGTTGCGGGTCGAGGGCATCGAGGTCAGGGCCATGGACAGGTCGATGCCGTCGAGATGCGGCATCACCGCCGAGATGATCACCAGGTCGGGCTGCGCCTGCACGATCAGGGCGAAGGCCATCAGGGTATCGGTGACGATGGAGACGCGGTAGCCGCACTGCTGCAATTCACGTTCGACGAAACGGGTCTGGGCGCCGATGGGCATCACCAGCATGACCTCGACGTTGTGCACCTGGATGTCGGCGAAGTCGAACCCCAGTTTGCTGGGCAGCGAGCGCACCAGACCGGCCGGGGCGGTTTCCTCGTCGGTGACCGTGTCGACCAGCGAGGTCATGGTGTCTATAAACGCTTGCAGATCCTCCCAGGCGCGCGGCGGCAGGACGTCGTTGGCATTGTCCAGGTAGTCGTAGAAACGATGCGCCACCAGCGACAGCGAGCGCAGCCCGAAATTGGGGGCTTGGCCGCGCAGCAGCAGCGCCACCCGGCGGAAGTCCTTGAGCAGCTCGGCCACCGGCTTGTGCCCGCTGCGGGCGGCATGCAGGGCCACCTCGAGCGCCTGCAGCGTCTCGCGTGCCTCGTCGATGAATTCGATGCTGAGTTCGTGGGCAAGTTCCTGCTTGGAATGATGACCGTCTGCCGTGTCCGTCATGGTGCTCGGCCTGCCCTTGGCTGTGTCCCCCAGCGGGCGCAGTCTAGCCGAGCGCGCCGGGAACTTCCACCGGCGGCGGATGTCCATTGCATGATTGTCCTCGAACCCCGGAGGCTCCCATGCCGCAACTCGACCCCACCCCCAAATCCGAACCGCACCCACGGCAGGAAATCGCTCCTGGCGACGACGCGCCGCCCGGCACCCCCGGCACCGGTGAGGATATTTGTCGCGTCTGCCTCGGCAGCGGAAAGATCGACAGCAAGGTTTGCGACAACTGCCGCGGCACCGGCATCGTCATCGAAGGCATTGGCGGCGCATGAGCGGAGGTCGAACCCCCCTCCCCGGATTGAACATCGCCAGGGAGAGGGGGGTTGGCAACCCTTCACATCAGGGCAACGGTGGTCACGGCACTGGCCAATATCACGGCCCCGGTCAAACTGGCCCAGAGCTGCGGGCGCAGCAGATCGTAGATGGGGCGGGCTTCGTCGCGCACCCGGAGGGCGACGTCGCGTGCGGTCATGCGTCCGCCGTAATGGCAGTCGCACAGCAGCCAGTGGGCCTGACGCTCGGACAGCCCGAAATAGTCCATGGCGTCGCCCAGCCGATCGCTCTTGAGCCCGTCGGCCCGGAACAACGGATCGGCAAAGGCAACGGCCAGGGGGCTTTCGTCCTTGCGCATCTGGCGCCGCACCCCGGTGCTGACGTACTCCACGTCCTCAAGGGCGCGCAAGGGGCGGCCGGACTGCGCTTCGAGCAAGTCCGCCCAGCGGTTCAGGCGTTCGCTGCGCGTCAGGGGGGGCTGGCGCACGAACAGGGGGTCGAGGCTCTTTTGGCCCCTGATCCGGTCGAGATCTTGGTGCTGCATGGATCCTCCAGACTCATTCGCCTTCGGTTTCGCGGGGCCACACCCGGTGGCGGCCCGCCTCAAAGGGAATAACGAACGCCCACCGCAAAAGGTTCGTCCTGGGGCACGGCTGGGGGTTCCCCAGAAGCCACGTTATTGCGCCGCTTCCCCCTTGTTGGGGTGGTTCCGCATCGAAAGGGGTAGGGTTTGCGCGGCGTTGCCGCGGCGGGGAGATGCGGGCGTGGATGACAACAGTATTTTCCCCACTTTCGTGATAGCATGAGGCTATTCGGCTCTTCCAGCAGCAGGTCTTCTCCTTGTCTTCCGATCAGTCCATCGACCGCATCGTCCAGAAGCAATTGTTAAGCTGCCCGCCTACCACATTCATCGTCGATGCGGCACGACAGATGGCCGATGCCCGTTGCAGTTCGATCATCGTGGTCGAGGACGGCAAGCCCGTCGGCATCTGGACCGAGCACGACGCCCTGGGTATCGATCCCACCGACACCGAATCGCTGAAGCGGCCGCTGTCGACGGTGATGAGCTCACCCATCAAGACCATCGCCCACGATACCGCCATCGGCGATGCCGGCATGATGTTCAAGCTGGAGAACGTGCGTCACTTCGTGGTGGTCGACGCCGCCGGGGCGGCCATGGGGGTGATCAGCCAGAGCGACGTCATTCTGCGCCACGGCGTCGAGCACTTCCTGGTGCTGCGCAACGTTCGCGCCGCCGTCGGGCGCGCCATGGTGACGGTGCCCGCTGCCGGCTCGCTGAAGCAGGCGGTAACCGCCATGCGCGAGCACCACGCCGACGCCGCCGTGGTGCTCGACGAGGTCAATGGTCCCGGCATCATCACCGAACGCGATGTGGTGCGTCTGATTGCCTCGGGCCGCAAGGTTGCCAATGTGGGCGCGCTGGCCAGCCGGCCGCTGCTCACCGTCAGCCAAGACGACAGCCTGCTGGCCGCCCGCAATGTGCTGGAAGAGAAGCATATCCGCCATGTCGGCGTCACCGACACGGCGGGCAATCTGGTGGGCCTGCTGTCGTTCGCGGATATCCTGGCGACGTTGCAGTACGAATCCGTCCACCGGCTCGACGAGGCGCTACGCGAACGCGACGAGGCACTGCTGCGCTCGCGCAAGGATCTCCATCTGGCGCGCAAGGTGATCGAAGCATCGCTGGACGGCATCATGATCTGCAACGCCAAGCTGGAGATCGAGTTCGTCAACCCAGCCTTCACCGTGCTGACCGGCTACACCCAGGAAGAGATCATCGGCCGCCAGCCGGCCATGCTCAAATCCGGCCGCCAGGACGAGGCATTTTACCAAAAGATGTGGGCGGCGCTGAGCGAGAAGGGCTTCTGGCAGGGCGAGATATGGAACCGGCGCCGGAACGGCGAGATCTTCCCCGAATGGCTGACCATCAACGTCATCATCGACGAGGGCGGCGAGATCACTCAGTACGCTGCCATCTTCAGCGACATCACCGAACGCAAGAAGACCGAGGAGCGCATCAAGAACCTGGCCTATTTCGACGTGTTGACCGGCCTGCCAAACCGGCGGCTGTTCACCGACCGCCTGCAGGTGGCCGTCGCCAATGCCCACCGCCATGGCCAGCAGTTGGCCATCATGTTCCTCGACCTCGACCTTTTCAAACGCATCAACGACACGCTTGGGCATGCCCTGGGCGACATGGTGCTGGTGGAGACCGCCAAACGCCTCGGCCTTTGCGTGCGCGAGGGCGACACCGTCGCCCGCCTGGGCGGCGACGAATTCACCATCCTGCTCCCCGAACTGGCGCATGTCGAGGACGCCGCCAAGCTGGCCGAGCGCATGATCGCCCACGTCAAGCAGCCGTTCATGGTCGACGACCATGAGCTTTACGTCACCACCTCCATCGGCATCGCCGTCTATCCCGACGACGGCACCACGGTGGATACGCTGATCAAGAACGCCGACACCGCCATGTACCGGGTCAAAGACCTGGGGCGGAACAGCTACCAGCTCTACACCCCGGCCATGAACGCCCGCTCGTTCGAGCGCCTGGCCATGGAGAGCAGCCTGCGACATGCCGTCACGCGCGGCGAATTCATGCTGGCCTATCAGGTCAAGGTCGATCTGGCCCGCGGCCAGATGTCGGGGGTCGAGGCGCTGGTGCGCTGGAACCATCCCGAGATGGGGCTGGTGCCGCCCATGGACTTCATTCCCCTGGCCGAGAACATGGGGCTGATCTCCGAGATCGGCGAATGGGTGCTGATCACTGCCTGCCGGCAGTGCCGCAGCTGGCACGATATGGGATTGCCGCCGGTGCGCATGGCGGTCAACGTCTCGGCGCTGCAGTTCCGCGAGACCGATGTGCCGGCGGTGGTGCGCCGCGCGTTGGACGAGAGCGGCCTCGACCCGCGCTATCTCGAACTGGAACTCACCGAGACGGTGCTGATGCAGCGCGTTGACGAGGTGGTGGCGGTCCTGAAGCAGTTGCGCACCATGGGGGTGACCATCTCCATCGACGATTTCGGCACCGGCTATTCCAGCCTCAACTACCTGAAGCGGATGCCTATCGACAGCTTGAAGATCGACCGCTCCTTCGTGCACGACATCATGGACGACGGTGACGGCGCCGAGATCGTCGCGACCATCATCAATCTGGCCCATAACCTCAAGCTCAAGGCGGTGGCAGAGGGCGTCGAGACGGCGGCTCAAGCGGAATTCCTCAAGGCGCGCGGCTGCGACGAGGTCCAGGGCTACCTGATCAGCCGTCCGGTCTCGGCCGAGGACCTCGTCAGCCTGTTCGACCGTGATCTACTTCCGTAGAGCGGGGAAGTCCCCTCCCGCTCCGGCCTCTCCCGCCGGGGAAGGGGCGCTGCACACCGCCCCCGGCAGGTTTTCCTTGATCAGTCTGGCGAACAGCCGGAACTCGTCGGAGCGCGAGGTGGTGCGGCGCCACGCCAAATCGATGGCACGTCCCGGCGCCGGCGCGATGAAGGGGCGCATGGCGATCTGATCGTCGTCGAGGGCCTCGGCCGCGACGTAAAGCGCCGGCAGCAGGGTGGCGCCGAGCCCCATGGCCACCATCTGCCGCAGCGAATCCAGGCTGGTGGCGCGGAAGTCGGGGTGCTCGGCGGCCAGTGCCATGGCCGGTTCGCGCAGGCCGTCGCCCAGTTCCAGAAGGATCAGCCGTTCCGCCGTCAGGTCGCCGCGGGTGAGCGTTTGCCTCGCCGCCAGGGCATGGCCCAGCGGCAGGGCCGCCCACAACGGCTCGTGGAACAGCGGCACCACCGTCAGGTGGCTGTCATCGCGTGGGGCGTCGGCGATAATCACCATATCGAGGTCGCCGCTGCCCAACTCGGCCAGCAACCGCTCGCGCGGCTCCTCGCGCAGGTATAATTTGAGTCCGGGATGGCGGAGGCGCATCTCCGGCAGAATGTGGGGCAGCAGGTACGGCCCCAGCGTCCGCAGCACTCCCAGCCGCAGAGTCCCCGACAGCGGCTCGCCGGACTGGCGGGCCGCCTCCTCCAATTCGGCGACGTCGCGCAGGATGGCCCGGGCGCGCTCGGCCACCTCACGTCCTACCGGAGTCATCAGCACCCGCCGCCGGGTGCGCTCCACCAGCAGGGTACCCAGTTGCTCTTCCATCTGGGCGATCTGCGCCGACAGGGCCGGCTGCGACAACCGCAACCGCTCGGCGGCGCGGCGGAAATGCAGGGCGTCGGCCACGGCGACCAGGCACTGAAGTTGGCGGAAGGTGATCATTGTTTTTTAAATCCTATCAATATGCAAAATAATATCGATTGGACCTATCAGCAAGCCCGGCGATACCCTCGGTTCATTAACAACGGCCATCGAGGTCAGCCATGAACGCCAACCGATCCCCCTCCGACCTGCCGGCCGCGTATGCGCGCGCCCTGCGCGCCGCGCCGCTGATCGAAGGGGCCGAGGAGGCCGAATTGGTCGGCCGCTGGCGCGAGGGCGGCGATACTGCCGCACGCGACCGGCTGGTGGTGGCGCATCTGCGGCTGGTGGTGAAGATGGCGACGCAGTTCCGCGGCTACGGCATGGCCTTCGACGATTTGGTCGCCGAGGGCAATCTGGGCCTGGTGCGGGCGCTCGACACTTTCGAGCCCGAGCGGGGACTGCGCTTCTCCACCTATGCCCAGTGGTGGGTGCGCGCCGCCATGTTCGAGCATGTGCTGAAGTTCTCCACCCCGGTGGCCTTCGGGTTGTCGGCCGAGCGCAAGCGGCTGTTCTTCAAGCTGAAGGGCATCAAGGCCCGCCTCACCGGCCCCGAGGGCGGATCGCTCACCCCCGCGGAGGCCACCGCGGTGGCGGGCAAGCTGGGTGTGTCGGAGCGGCAAGTGGTGGAAATGGAACGCCTGCTGGGCCAGTCGCCGCTGTCCCTCGACGCCCCGATCGGCGAGAGCGGCAGCACCTTCGGCGAGGTGCTGCCCGACGAGCGTCCCGACGCCGAGGCGGTGTTGGGCGAACATCAGGAACTGATGTACCGCCGCGACCTGCTGAAGTCGGCCTGGACCGGCCTCAGCGAGCGCGAGCGCGATATCATCGCCGCCCGCACGCTGCGCGAGAGGCCGCTTCGGCTGGAAGACCTGGCGCAGCGCTGGGGCATCTCCCGCGAGCGGGTGCGTCAAATCGAGGTTGCCGCCATCTCCAAGCTGCGTGGTCTGATGGCCATGCCGCGGCTGTCGCACAGGTAATAAGGACGGGCCTTCGCCTTTACGGGTGAGGCGGGCGCCGGGGTCATGATACACTTGGCTTGCAAAAAGCGGCATTTCGGTACTACAATGCGTCAAAGCCCCCCTTCGATGTTCGGGGCGACCAACGAGAGGGACGCATACGATGAAGAGCACGCTTGCCGCCGGCCTGACGCACACTCGCCGTTGGCAGATCGACAAGGGCCGCACCATCGACTTCATGGGTGAGGAGGGGCGCGTCTACGCCACGCCGGAGTTGGT
>JACPDP010000052.1 GCA_016183945.1 Magnetospirillum sp. | reverse complement strand
CCCTCCAGCGGCCACGCAACTACGCCAGGGCGCTGACATCCCTGTTCACCAGGGGCATCCGGCGAATCCAGACCTGCCTTCAGCGACTATGGTCGCTGCCGCCGCTCTGGCAGGTTTGGATAAACTGATCTGTGGTGAGCGCCCCCCTTACGCCGGCCGCCTCGCCTTCCGATATATACCGCGGGAGCGTCGCTACGCCCTTCGCCCGGATGACGCAGCGATGCCTCCCGCGCATGGTTATAGGGCCGATCTCGGCGGGTTATGCGTATTAACCAAATTTCGGTTAAATTAGGATATTGCATTGCAATGCAAGCATTTCCTGGCGAGAAAGTGCTTGCAAAAAAGGGTAGCATCACTTACCTATCGGCTTAAGCGGCATTCAAGCCCCGTGGGAGGAAACATGGCGACCAAGCGCAAGGCCAAGGCTTCGGCCGAGCCCAGCCCGACTGAACTGCTGCGATATTACCGCGACATGCTGCTGATCCGCAGGTTCGAGGAAAAGGCGGGTCAGCTCTATGGCATGGGTTTGATCGCCGGGTTCTGCCACCTCTATATCGGCCAGGAGGCGGTGGTGGCGGGCATGCAGTCGGCGGCGGGGCCGACCGATTCCTGTATCACCAGCTACCGCGACCACGGCCACATGCTGGTCTGCGGCATGGATGCCAAGGGCGTGATGGCCGAACTCACCGGGCGGGCCGGCGGCTATTCCAAGGGCAAGGGCGGCTCGATGCACATGTTCAGCCGCGAAAAGCGCTTCTACGGCGGCCACGGCATCGTCGGGGCCCAGGTGCCGCTGGGCACCGGGCTGGGCTTCGCCCACAAGTACAACGAGGACGACGGCGTCGCCCATGTCTATCTCGGCGATGGCGCCCTGAACCAGGGCCAGGTCTACGAGTCCTTCAACATGGCGGCGCTGTGGAGGCTGCCCGTCGTCTATGTCATCGAGAACAACAAATACGCCATGGGCACCTCGGTGGAGCGGGGCGCCGCCGGCACCGAACTGTTCAAGCGCGGCGCCGCCTACGGCATCCCCGGCGAGGCGGTGGACGGCATGGACGTGCTGGCGGTGCGCGAGGCGGCGCAGCGCGCCCTCGATCATGCCCGCTCCGGCGAGGGTCCCTATGTGCTGGAGATGAAGACCTACCGCTATCGCGGCCACTCCATGTCCGACCCGGCCAAGTACCGGACCAAGGAGGAAGTCAGCCGCATGCGCGAGCAGCACGATCCCATCGACCACCTCAAGGAAAAGCTGCTGGCCGACCGGCTGATCGACGAGGTCGGCCTCAAGGAAATCGACCGCGAGGTCAAGGCCATCGTCAGCGAGGCCGCCGAGTTCGCGCAGACCAGTCCGGAGCCCGATCCGTCGGAACTCTTCGCCGACGTCCTGATCGAAGCCTGAGGGGGAGGGGATATACCATGCCGATCCAAGTGCTGATGCCGGCGCTGTCGCCCACCATGACCGAGGGCAAGCTGGCCAAATGGCTGAAGACCGAGGGTGACCGCGTCAAGGCCGGCGACGTCATCGCCGAGATCGAGACCGACAAGGCCACCATGGAGATGGAGGCCGCCGAAGAGGGGACGCTGGGCAAGATCCTGGTGCAGTCCGGCGCCGAGGGCGTTCCCGTCAACACCCCCATCGCCATCCTGCTCGAGGAGGGCGAGGACGCCACTTCCCTTCAGAACCCTCCCCCGCCGAAGGCGGGGGAGTGCAGGGTGGGGGCCCAACGAGCCGAAGGCGAGGCGGGAGTGGCGCCGCGTGGAAGCACTCCCGCGTCGCTGCGCTCCTTGGGCCCCAGCCTCAACCCTCCCCCGGCTGCGCCAGGGGAGTGAGAGTGGAGCGGCCCCACCAAGCGCCAGACGGTGCGCGAGGCCTTGCGCGACGCCATGGCCGAGGAGATGCGCCGCGACGCGGCCGTCTTCCTGATGGGCGAGGAGGTCGGCCAGTACCAGGGCGCCTATAAGGTCAGCCAGGGGTTGCTGGACGAGTTCGGGCCGAAGCGGGTGATCGACACCCCCATCACCGAGATGGGCTTCACCGGGCTGGCGGCGGGCGCGGCCTATGCCGGGCTCAAGCCCATCGTCGAGTTCATGACCATGAACTTTTCCATGCAGGCCATCGACCACATCATCAACTCTTCGGCCAAGACCTTGTACATGTCGGGCGGCCAACTGCCGTCCTCCATCGTCTTCCGCGGCGCCAACGGGGCTGCGTCGCGCGTCGGAGCCCAGCATAGCCAGGACTACGCCTCGTGGTTCGCCCACTGCCCCGGTCTCAAGGTGGTGGCGCCCTATTCGGCGGCCGACGCCAAAGGGTTGCTCAAGGCCGCTATCCGCGATCCCAACCCGGTGGTGTTCCTGGAGAACGAGCTGCTCTACGGCCAGAGCTTCGAGGTGCCCGACGACCCCGATTTCGTCCTCCCCATCGGCAAGGCGAAGATCGAGCGGGCCGGCAGCCACGTCACCCTGGTGGCCTATTCCCGCATGGTGCACCTCGCGCTTGAGGCCGCCGAGTTGCTGAAGGCCGACGGCATCGAGGCCGAGGTCATCAACCTGCGCACCATCCGCCCGCTGGATGTCGAGACGCTGGTGGCCTCGGTGAAGAAGACCAACCGCTTGGTCAGCATCGAGGAAGGCTGGGCCTTTGCCGGCATCGGCGCCGAACTGGCGGCGGTGATGATGGAGCAGGCCTTCGATTGGCTGGATGCGCCGGTGGTGCGGGTCGCCGGCACCGATGTGCCGATGCCCTATGCCGCCAATCTCGAAAAGCTGGCGCTGCCGCAGGTGGCCCAGGTGGCCGACGCGGCCCGTGCCGTGTGCTACCGCAAGTAAGGGGGCGTTGAGATGCCGATTCAAATCCTGATGCCCGCCCTGTCGCCCACCATGAGCGAGGGCACCCTGGCGCGCTGGCTGAAGAACGAAGGCGAGGCGGTCAAGTCGGGCGACGTCATCGCCGAGATCGAGACCGACAAGGCCACCATGGAGTTCGAGGCCGCCGAGGACGGCGTGCTCGGCCGCATCCTGGTCCCCGGCGGCACCGCCGGGGTCAAGGTCAACCAGCCCATCGCCCTGCTGCTCGAAGAGGGCGAGGATGCCGCCTCCCTTGAAAATCAACCCTCCCCTGCCGCAGGCGGGGGAGGGCAGGGTGGGGGCCCAACGAGCGCGAGCGAGGCGGGAGTGGTGCAACCTGCAAGCACTCCCGCGCTTCGCTTGGGCCCCCACCCCAACCCTCCCCCGCCTGCGGCAGGGGAGGGGGGAAGGGTCTTCGTCAGCCCGCTGGCGCGCCGCATCGCGCGTGACGCCGGCCTCGACCTCGCCGGCCTGACCGGCTCCGGCCCGCGCGGCCGTATCGTCAAGGCCGATGTGGAAGCCGCCGCTGCCGCTCCCCGCCCCGTTGCCCGGAGCGCGGGCGTCCCGCCCGCTCCCAAGCCGCTCCCGGCCGCCCCGGCTCCGTTCGAGCCGGCCTTCGAGGCCATTCCCAACTCGTCCATGCGCAAGGTCATCGCCCGGCGCCTCACCGAGGCCAAGGCGACCATTCCGCACTTCTACCTGTCCATCGATTGCGAGTTGGACGCCCTGCTCAAGGTGCGGGCCGAGCTCAACGGCCGCTCCGATGCCTACAGGCTGTCGGTCAACGACTTCGTGGTGCGGGCCGTCGCCCTGGCGCTGAGGAAGGTCCCCGCCGCCAACGCCTCGTGGGGCGAGGAGGCGATCAAGCGCTACACCGACATCGACATCTCGGTGGCGGTGGCGACGCCCAACGGCCTGATCACTCCCATCGTGCACCACGCCGACCGCAAGGGCCTGGCCGAGATTTCAACCGAGATGAAAACGCTGGCCGGCAAGGCCCGCGACGGCAAGCTCAAGCCCGAGGAGTTCCAGGGCGGCGGCTTTACCATTTCCAATCTCGGCATGTACGGCATCAAGGACTTCGCCGCCATCATCAACCCGCCGCAGGGCTGCATCCTGGCGGTGGGGGCGGGCGAGCAGCGCCCGGTGGTCAAGGGCGGTGCGCTGGCCGTCGCCACGGTGATGACCTGTACCCTGTCGGTCGACCACCGCGTGGTGGACGGCGCCGTTGGTGCCGAGTTCCTCACCGCCTTCAAGACATTGGTGGAAGACCCGCTGGCGATGCTGCTGTAGGTGCAGGCGGCCGGCCCCAATATGAGCTTCATGGAGAAGAAGATGCCCGAGAACAGCTTCGATCTGGTGGTCATCGGCGGCGGGCCGGGCGGCTACGTCGCCGCCATCCGCGCCGCCCAGCTCGGCATGCGCACCGCCCTGATCGAGCGCGAGCACCTGGGCGGCATCTGCCTCAACTGGGGCTGCATTCCGACCAAGGCGCTGCTACGCTCGGCCGACATCTACCGCACCATGACGCATGCCGAGGCCTATGGGCTGTCGGCGCCCGGCGCCTCGTTCGATCTGGCCAAGATCGTCGCCCGCTCGCGCGGCGTGTCCAAGCAGTTGCAGCAGGGCGTCGGCCATCTGCTGAAGAAGAACAAGGTCACCGTCATCGAAGGCCATGCCCGCCTGCTGGGCAAGGGCAAGGTACAGGTGGAGGGCAAGGCCACGACGACCCTCTCCGCGCCGCACATCATCCTGGCCACCGGGGCGCGGGCCCGGGTGCTGCCCGGCTTCGAGCCCGACGGTAAGCTGGTGTGGACCTACAAGGAGGCCCTGGTGCCCGACACCATGCCGCAAAGCCTGCTGGTGATCGGCTCGGGCGCCATCGGCATAGAATTCGCAAGCTTTTTCAACGCTCTGGGCTCCAAGGTCACGGTGGTCGAGGTGATGGACCGGGTGCTGCCGGTGGAAGATGCGGAAATCAGCGCCATCGCCCGGAAATCATTCGAGAAACAGGGCATGACCATCCACACCGGCGCCCAGATCAAGGGCATCGAAAAGTCGGCTTCCAATGCCAAGGTGACCGTCGAGGTTGCCGGCAAGACCCATGAGATCGTGGTCGACCGCGTCATCACGGCGGTCGGCATCGTCGGCAATGTCGAGAATATCGGCCTCGAAAACACCAAGGCGGTGGTCGAGAAGACCCATGTGGCGGTGAATCAGTGGTGCGAGACCGGCGAGCCCGGCCTCTACGCCATCGGCGACATCGCCGGCGCGCCCTGGCTGGCGCACAAGGCCAGCCACGAGGGCGTCATCGTCGTCGAGAAGATCGCCGGCCTCAAGGAGGTTCACCCGCTCGACATGGGCATGATCCCCGGCTGCACCTACTGCCATCCCCAGGTGGCCAGCGTCGGCCTGACCGAGGCCAAGGCCAAGGAGAAGGGCTACCAGGTCAAGGTCGGCCGCTTCCCCTTCGTGGCCAACGGCAAGGCCATCGCCCTGAGCGAGACCGAGGGCATGATCAAGACGGTGTTCGATGCCAAGACCGGCGAGCTGCTGGGCGCCCACATGGTGGGAACCGAGGTCACCGAGCTGATCCAGGGCTACACCATCGCCAAGACCCTGGAGACCACCGAAGCCGAGCTGATGCACACCGTCTTCCCCCACCCGACGCTGTCCGAGATGATGCACGAGTCGGTGCTTGACGCATATGGGCGGGCCATTCATTTTTGACGTATGCTGTCGAGCGTCCCAAATTTCCAAAGTGAACTTGTCGTTTGGAGCGAGATCGCAAGGAATTTTGGCATTCTCGTCGCGGGTGTCGTGGGTTTGGCCATCGCTTGGTGGCGAAGCCATGCTGCCAATCTGCAAGCTCGGGCCGCCTTGGAGCAGACCGAGCTTGCAAGGCGGGACCACATTACCGAATTATTCAACAGGGCCGTCGGGCAGCTTGGCGACGAGAAGCTTGAGGTGCGGCTCGGTGCGATTTATACGCTTCGCGCCATCTGCGAAGATCGCGGTTACGAAGCCTATACCGCGCCGATATCCGAGACCCTATCTGCGTTCGTCCGTGAGCGCGGTGCGTCGGGAGAAGGTGAAATTCCGACGGATGTGAGGGCGATTGCGGAATTGCTGCTTGCGATGGCCAGAAAAGGGCATGGAGCGGATCATGGCTCAAAGAGCGCTGAATCTTGAGGGGGCGCGAATCCCCAAGACCGACTGGAGCAGGGCCGCGCTGAACAATGCACGGTTCGCGCGGACGGATTTGACCGGCGCCGACTTCTCCGGAAGTGTCCTCAATAATGCGGACCTGAGCTACGCCTGCTTGAACGGCGCGAGTTTCGAAGGGGGAGTTCTTAATCATGCGGATCTGCGGCAGGCCATGCTCCGTGGGACAAACCTGCGGCGAGCCGTAATGAACAATGCCAATCTTACCGGCACAGTTCTCGCTGAAGCCGATCTGAGTGGGGCCGTTCTGAATAACGCCGATCTGGATGGGGCGAATTTAACGGGCGCCAACCTTGATGGCGCTGTTCTGAATTTCGCATCGCTGCGGGGAGCCGACCTAACGGGTGCGCTCAACCTCACCAAGACACAAATTCAGTCGGCCCGCATCGATGCGACGACGAAACTTCCCGCGGACTTGATGAACTGAAAGTGATTTGGTGACAGACCGATCTTCCGTTCGCCATCCCGAGAAGGCTCGCCGGCCGGACAACCCCAGTCCGCGCAAGCCCGCCTGGATTCGCGTCAAGGCCCCCACCTCGGCCGAGGCCGCCGAGGTGCGCCGCCTGATGCGCGAGAAGAACCTCCACACCGTGTGCGAGGAGGCCGCCTGCCCCAATATCGGCGAGTGCTGGAAGCAGAAGCACGCCACCTTCATGATTCTCGGCGACACCTGCACCCGGGCCTGCGCCTTCTGCAACGTCAAGACCGGCAAGCCCGGCGCCGTCGACCTGGCCGAGCCCGAGCACTTGGCGGAAAGTGTTGCGGCCATGGGGCTGAAGCATGTGGTGATCACCTCGGTGGACCGCGACGACCTGGCCGACGGCGGCGCCTTTCAGTTCGTCGCCAGCATTGGCGCCATCCGCGCCTCGTCGCCGGAATGCACCGTCGAGGTGCTGACCCCCGATTTCCGCGACAAGCCCGGCGCCGCCGAGGCGGTGGCCAGGGCCAGGCCGGACGTCTTCAACCACAATCTGGAGACGGTGCCGCGGCTCTATCCCACCATCCGGCCCGGCGCGCGCTATTTCGAATCGCTGCGCCTGTTGCAGAAGGTCAAGGAAGTTGACCCATCCCTGTTCACCAAGTCGGGCATCATGGTGGGCCTGGGGGAGACGCGGGCCGAGGTGTTGCAGGTGATGGACGACATGCGCTCGGCCGAGGTGGATTTCATCACCATCGGCCAGTACCTGCAACCGACCCTGAAGCACGTCGCCATCGACCGCTTCGTCACCCCCGACGAGTTCGAGGATTACAAGACCATGGCCCGTGCCAAGGGCTTCCTGCTGGTGTCGGCCTCGCCGCTGACCCGGTCCTCCCATCATGCCGACCGCGACTTCGCCGACTTGAAGGCCGAGCGCGAGCGCCGGACGCGCTAGCCCATGCCGACTCACGCCGAGCGCCGCCGCCTGCCCTATACGCCGCAGCAACTCTACGACCTGGTGGCCGATGTCGAGCGCTACCCGGAATTCCTGCCCTGGTGCCTGGCGGCGCGTATCCGCCGGCGCGAGGGGCCTGTGTTCTTCGCCGACCTGGTGATCGGCTTCAAGATGGTGCGGGAGCGCTTCACCTCGAAGGTGACGCTGGGCGAGGGCCGCGTCGACGTCATCTACACCGAAGGGCCCTTTCACCACCTGGACAACCACTGGGTGTTCGAGGCGGCACCCGACGGCGGCACCGATATCGACTTCTACGTCGATTTCGAGTTCCGCTCCAAGTTGTTGCAGAAGCTGATCGGCGCCCTGTTCAACGAGGCCGTCCGCCTGATGGTCGCCGCGTTCGAAAAGCGGGCGCGGCAGCTTTATGGCCCCGACGGGCGGTTGGTCGTGCGGCCGACATAGGCATTCTCAGGGCAATCGGGTGACGCCGATTGCCCTGCCCTATTTCTGCCCCTCAAGCGCCGGGCGCCACCTCCGGTGGCTTGGCTCGCCCCGCTATGCGCCTTTCGCTACGCTCCAGGCCCGTTTCGCGCGGCCTCAATGGCCGAGGCGCCCGCTTCCGCAGGCTTCACCCGATTGCCCTGAGGCATTCTCCTTGCCCCCTTCCCCGCGCTTTGGGATAGTGGCTGTCCGTCCTAATGCTTTGGGGGTCCGGCATGCCGCGAGCTGAAGGGGCGCGGCGACGATTTCGCCGCCACGGTGGAGACGCCGGCCAGTGTCTCCATCCCCACCGCCGCCGCACCGATTACGGTGACCTGCGTCGCGCCCGGCCACAAGCCGACCGTCCACACCCTCGACGTCACCCCCAACGGGTGGATCTGGGGCAATGCCGGCCTGATGCTGGCCACCGGCGGAGTGGCGATCATCGGTGCCCTGGTGGACACCGGCAACGGCGCCAGCCGCTCGTTCAGGAGCGAGGCCAGCTTCGACCTCGACGCCGACCGTCCCCGTATGGTCAGGACACGGAGCCGCGACGGCGGCCAGCAGCTCGACCTCCAAGCGCGCTGAGGCCCGCCATGCTCAAGCCCCGCACCATCGGCGCCAAGCTGTGGGCCGTCGCGGCCATGTGCCTGCTGGGGTACGTCGTGGTGGCGGCCACCGGTCTGTTCATTATCCACGGCGTGCTGCCGCCCGACGAGTTTCGCGTCAAGGCGCTGATGTTCGGGCTGATTCTGGTGCCCATCGTCGGCGGCACCGTGCTGCTGATGGCGCTGCAGGTCAATGCGGTGTCGCGACCGCTGGCGGCGCTGGGGCGCGTGCTGGAGGAGCTTGCCCAGCACCGCATCGATGTCGAGGTGCCCCATGCCGAGCGCGATGATGAGATCGGCGCCATGGCTGTGCGCCTGCAGGCATTGCAGCACAGCCTCCGGCACATGAAGGAGATGGAGGAGGCGGAGCGCATCGAGGTGGAGTTGCGGAACCGCCGCCAAGGGGCCATCGAGCGCCTGACCAACGACTTCAACGAATCGGTCGGCGGCGTGCTGGAGATGGTGGCGTCGGCGGCGCAGGACATGCGGAACACCGCCCAGTCCATGGTGGCGACGGCGCAGGACACCACCCGTCGTTCCTCGCAGGTTTCCGATGCCGCGGCCCGAGCCGCCGGCAATGTCGACGGGGTCGCCGCCGCCGCCGAGGAGCTGTCGCATTCGGCGGCCGAGATCCGCGATCAGGTGGGCAAGTCCTCGGACCTGGCCGATTCGGCGGTGGCCGAGGCCCGTCGTGCCAACGGCATCGTGGTCGGCCTGTCGCAGGCGGCACAGAAGATCGGCCTGGTGGTGCAGCTGATCAACGATATCGCCAGTCAGACCAATCTGCTGGCGCTCAACGCCACCATCGAGGCCGCCCGCGCCGGCGAAATGGGCAAGGGCTTTGCCGTGGTGGCGGGCGAGGTGAAGAGCCTGGCCACGCAGACCGCCAAGGCCACCGAGGACATTACGGCGCAAATCGCCGCGGTGCAGGGGGCCACCGGCGACGCGGTGAACGCCATCGCCGCGGTCAGCCAAACCATCGAGGCCATCCACGACTACTCGGCCGCCATCGCCTCGGCGGTGGAACAGCAGGGCTTCGCCACCGGCCACATCGCCCGCAACGTCAACGAGGCGGCGGGCGAGACCCGGCAGGTCACCGACGGCATGACCTCGGTCAGCGAGGCGGCCGGCACCACCGGCCTGGCCGCCGAGGACGTGCTGCAGGCGGCCGGCGCGCTGTCGCAACAGTCCACCGAGCTGTCCACCGAGGTCGAGAACTTCCTCGCCGCCATCCGCGACGTCGCCAATCGCCGCCGCTTCGAGCGGCTGGGCTGCGACCTGCCGGCGCAATTGGTGATGGATGGGCGGACCCTGGCCTGTGTGGTCAAGGACATCTCGCTGGGTGGGGCGGCGCTCGACCGCGAGGTGGCAGCCCATCCCGGCCAGTCCTTCACCGTGACCATCGGCACTGCGGCGGGCATCAAGGGCCGCGTGGTCAGCCACAACTCGGGCAGCACCCGCCTGCAGTTCCTCCTCGATGCCGGCACGCAAGGGCGGATCAGCCCCCTGCTGGAATCCCTGCGCCCGGCGGAGTAAGGGGGGAGCCACCCATAGGCGCTAGGCTAACTTTTCCTCCCCCTATGGGGAGCCCCCTACCGCGCCACCTCGCACTCGACGAACACCGTCACCTTCTTGATCCGCTCGCCCACATCGGCGGCGGAGAGGTTGGTGGGCGAGGGGGCGGTCTCGAAGGCGACGGCGTTGTCCTGCATGAATTTGCGCGCCAGTTCGGCCTTGATGGCGAAGTTGATGTTCTGCGGCAGGTCGCCGGTCCGGTCGGCGACGGTCATGGCGTTGAGCTTGGAGGACACGATGCCGACCACGTTGCCGCTCATGTCCGCCAGCGGCCCGCCCGAGTTGCCCTTCTGGACCGGCGCGGTGAGCTGGTAGAAGCGTTTGTCGCCGCGGATACCGGCCATGGCGCTGACCACGCCCGCGGTGACGTTGGCCTCGCGGGACAGGATGTTGGACAGCGGAAAGCCCACCACCACCACCTGGTCGCCCGAACGCAGCGGCTGGTCCTCGCGGAAGCGGGCCACATCGGCCGGCCGGAAGGCGGTTTTCAGCAGCGCCAGATCGTTGACGGCGTCCTGCGCCAGGATGTTGGCCGCCCGCCAGGCGGTGTCGGCGGTCTGGACGCGAAGGTTGCGGCACTTGTCGATGACGTGGTGGTTGGTCAGCACGGCACCGTCGCGCGACACCAGCATTCCCGAGCCCGCGCTGAATTTGGGCGGTGGCGGCGGCACGGCGGCCTGCGGCGGGGCAGGGGCGGGGGTGATCCCCGGCCTGTCGCCGGGCTGGGGCGGCAGCGGCTGGGCGGCCGGGATGGGCGGCGCCGCCTCGACGCTGGCCGGGGTCCCCGGCGGCAGCGGCGACCAACTGGCGAGGCGGTAGCGGATTTTGGCGGCTTCGTCGATGGGCAATTTGGCGGCGGCCGCATCGCGTGCCTTCTCGAAACGCGAGCGGTCGGCCGGCGGGGCGCGATGGGCCGCCTGCAGGTGCCAGAAATAGGCCAGCGCCGGGTCCCTGGCGACGCCGACGCCGCCGCCATAGGCCAGCCCGAGATTGTGGGCCGAGCCGGGTTCGCCCCGCTCGGCGGCCTTGCGGAACCACATGACCCCCTGCTGCTGGTCGCGACTGAATCCCTCGCCCTGCCAATAGGCGACGCCCAGCAGCTTCTGCGCCGCCGGCCAGCCGGCCTCGGCGGCCGGGCGGGCATAGGCGACCGCCCGGGTGCGGTCCTGGGCGACACCGCGTGCGTTCCAGTAGGAGGCGGCGAGATTGCTGCCGGCCTCGACCATGCCGGCGTCGAAGGCGCGCTGGAACAGGGCGTTGGCGCCGGCTTCGTCCTTCTCCATCCCGAAGCCACGCATCTTGAGGTCGCCCAGGCTGACCTGCGCGTTGGGCAGACCCTGGTCGGCCGCCTTGGTCAGCCACTGCACCGCCACCGCCATGTCGCGGGGCAGGCCCCAGCCCGCCAGATAGGCATTGGCCAGCCAGAACTGGCCGACGGCATTGCCGGCAGTGGCGGCGGCGGTGAGCAGCGCCAGACCCTCGGCCTCGTTCTTGGCGGCACCCAACCCCAGCAGCCTGATGTGGCCGAGCCGCGCCTGGGCCGCGGGGTTGCGCTCGGCGGCGGGAGGCGCCAATTCGCGCGCGGCAACCACCCAGTCGCGTCGTTGATAGGCCGCCAGTCCTTCGTCGAGACCGGCGAAGGCGGACAAGGGCCGCAGCAGCAGCAGCAAGGCGAGGACGAGGGCGCGCATCGGCCGAACGATAACGCCATCGGGGCAAGAAGGCCAGCCGAAGGGGGAAAGACGATTCCCTCTCCCCGCCGGAGGAGGGGACTCTAGTGCATCTGCCGCAGATCGGGGTTGTCCAAGGTGTCGCGCAGCATTTCGCGCAGTTCGGGCGGCTGCACCGGCTTATGCAGGATGGCGAGGCCGCTGGCTTCGGCTTCGCGCAGGCGTTCCGGTGCCGAATCGCCGGTGATCAGGATGCTGGGGATGGCGCTTTGGAAGCGGTCGCGGATATGGGCTACCGCCTCGGTGCCGGTGTGGCCTTCGCGCAGACGGTAGTCGGCCAGGATCATGCTGGGCGCCTTGTCCTGCCCCGCCAGCTTGTCCATGGCCTCGGCCTCGGAGCCGGCGGCGATCACCTCGTAGCCCCAGTTCTTCAGCACCATGGAGAGACCCTTCAGCACGACCGGCTCGTCGTCGATGATCACCACCAGCCGGCCAGCGCCCGGCGCCGCCAGCGTTCGGCGTCGGCGGGCCGGAGCCGTGGCCGCGAGGGCATCGATCCGCGGCACTTCCACCGAGAACACCGACCCGCGCCCCGGCTCCGATCGCACGGCGATCCGGTGCCCCAGCAGGCGGGCAAGGCGTTCGACGATGGCCAGGCCGAGGCCGAGGCCCTGACTGCGATCGCGCTCGGGGTTGCCCAGTTGGGTGAACTCCTCGAAGATGTCCTTGAGGCGGTCGGCCGGGATGCCGATGCCGGAATCCCATACCTCCACCGCCAGCATTTGACCGCGGCGGCGGCAGCCCACCAGGACACGGCCGCGGCTGGTGTAGCGCACGGCGTTGGCCATCAGATTCTGCACGATGCGCGACAGGAGCGCCGGGTCGCTGCGCACCATGGCGGTGGACGGCACCGTGCGCAGCTCGATGCCCTTGTCGCGGGCCAGCGCGGCGAACTCGGCGGACATGCGGTCGAGGATGGCGTTGATCGAGAAGTCGGTCTCCCTGGGCACCACCATCCCGGCGTCGAGCTTGGAGACATCGAGCAGCGAATCCAGCAGGATGTTGAGGCCGTCCAGCGAGCCCTGCAGATCCTCCAGCACGGCATGGGCGGAATGGCCGTGCAGCTTGTGCGACAGCACCGAGGCGAAGAAGAAGATGGCCTGCACCGGCTGGCGCAGGTCGTGGCTGGCGGCGGCGAGGAATTTGGTCTTGGCGATATTGGCCCGTTCCGCCTCGCCGCGCGCCTGCTCCGCCACCTCGGCGGCCCGCAGGGCGTCTTCGCGCGCCCGGGTGAGGTCGTCCTCATGCCGCTTGCGCTCGGTCATGTCGCGCGAGATGCGGGCGAAGCCCTGCAGCCGGCCGCCCTCGTCGTACAGCGCGGTGACCGCGACATGGTCCCAAAAGCGCGAGCCGTCCTTGCGGAGCCGCCAGCCCTCGGTTTCGTAGCGACCGGTGTCGCGGGCGGTGGCGAGGGCCAGTTCATGCTCGCCGCGGGCGATGGCGTCGAGCGGAAAGAAGCGGGCCGTGGAGGACCCCACCACCTCCTCGGCGCTCCAGCCGTAGATGCGCTCGCTGCCGGGAGGCCAACTGACGATGCGACCGTCCGGGTCGAGCATGGCGATGGAGTAGTCCCGCACCCCATCCACCAGGGCGCGCAGGCGCTCCTCGCTGGCGCGCAGCTTTTCCTCGACCAGGCGGCGGTCGGTGATGTCGCGCACGATGCCGGCGAAGATGCGCCCTCCGCCCAGCATGCCTTCGCCCACCGCCAGATCCATGGGGAACACCGAGCCGTCCTTGCGCAGACCCTCGACTTCGCGGCCGATGCCGATGATGCGGGCCTGCCCGGTGTTGAGGTAGTTGTGAAGGTAGCCGTCGTGGGCGGAGCGGTAGGGCTCCGGCATCAGCATGCTGACGTCGCGCCCGACCATCTCGGCCGCGGCATAGCCGAAGATGCGCTCGACCGCGGTATTGACGCCCAGGATGATGCCGCGCTCGTCGATGGTGACGATGCCGTCCACCGCCGCCTCCAGGATGGCCCGCGTCCGGGCCTCCGAGGCGCGAAGCCGCTCCTCCGTCAGGCGACGTGCGCTGATGTCGCGCACAATTCCGGCGAAAATGCGCCGCCCCTTCCGCCGGCGTTCGCCCACCGCCAGCTCCATGGGGAAGGTGGTGCCGTCGCGGCGTCTGCCCTCGACTTCGCGGCCGATGCCGATGATGCGCGGCTGGTTGGTTGCCAGGTAGTTGCGCAGGTAGCCGTCATGCTCGGTATGATAGGGATCGGGCATCAGCATGCTGACGTTGTGCCCGATCACCTCGCTCGCGGCGTAGCCGAAGATACGCTCGGCGGCATGGTTGAACGACTTTACCGTGCCCCGTTCGTCGATGGTGACGATGCCGTCGACGGCGGCGTCGAGCACCGCCTCGGCCAGTGCCTCGGCCTGATCGAAGCGCGCCTCGTCGGCGGCGCGGCTGATCTCCCATCGCCGCCGCAACGTGAGCAGAATGCCCGCCAAAATTGCACTAATTAGTGATAAAACTAATAGAATAATTGTATCCGCCATGGTATGAGACTCTCCACCGGGATTAATGACGAAATATGCCATCGGCGCCCGAATTAAACCCCGTTGTATGCGGGAGCGCCGAACCTGCCCCAGGGGGGATAGGCAAAAAGTAGGTATGCAAATTGTGCTAGGTTACCCCAAACTTTAGAAATATAGTACGGGAAAATGAATCGTGACAGGCGGCGATGATGTCCCGGGACTGTTTTGGGATTGGACTTATACTGTACGTATTAATGGTGGTAGGCGCACACGCTGCCGGCGAGCCGCCGGTGTTCTTCGGCCGCCACAACCTGCCGCCCTTCGAATTCCTCAAGGAGGGCGAGCCGAAGGGCGCCGATTTCGACCTGGCCAGGGCCATCGGCCGCGTCCCCGGCCGCCCGGTCGACATCAGTTGGCCCAAGGCCCAGGCCCGGGTGCAGGCAGGCGACGGCCTGCCGCAGTTCGGCCACACCCCCGAGCGTGAGGCCGAGTGGGAGTTCAACCAGCCCACCCTTCATCGTTCATTTTCTTACGTCTCGTGGGGCGAGGCCGGCGGCAAAGCGGCCGATGCGTCGGGAAAGCGAGTGGGGGGGGCCACCAGCATCGTCGACCAATGGCCGGATGCGCGGGGCTACCTGTTCACCGAGAACCTGATGTGCATGACCTACCGCGCCGGCTCAGCGGTGGCGGCGGCCATGGCCCTGCTGTTGACGACGTTGATCGTGCTGGCCATCCAGCGGAATGCACTGACCCGCGAGATGGCCTGGCGCTGCCGCATCCAGGGCGAACTGGAGCTTGCCAAGGCTCAGGCCGAGAGTGCCAACCGCGCCAAGACCACCTTCCTGGCCGCCGCCAGCCACGATCTGCGCCAGCCCTTCCAGGCGCTGCGCCTGTTCCTCGACATATTGTCGGCGCATGTGCCGGCCACCGGCGTCGGCCGTATCGCCCTCGGCCACGCCTTGAACGCCTATGACGGTGCCGAGCGATTGCTGAACGCCCTGATGGAAATCTCTCGCCTGGAAGCCGGAGTGGTCATTCCGGCGGTGGAGACGGTGGCGCTGGCGCCGCTGCTCACCGAGTTGGCGGAGGAATGCCGTCCGGTGGCAGTGGCCAAGAGGCTGTCGTTGCGCCTGCGCGGACTGGAGGTTGTGGTGCTGAGCGATCCGGTGCTGCTGATGCGCGTCCTGCGCAATTTGATGGTCAACGCCATTCGCTATACCGAAACGGGCGGCATTCTGCTGGCCTGCCGCCGCCGCGGCGACCGGGTGGTGGTGGAGGTGTGGGACACCGGTCGCGGTATTCCGGCCGACCAGTTGGACAATATTTTCGAGGACTTCTACCAGCTCGACCACCCCGACCGTGCCGAGGTGAAGGGAGTGGGGCTGGGTCTCGCCATTGTCGTCAAGACCGCCCGGCTGCTGGGTCACAGGATCGGCGTCCGCTCCCGCCTCGGCCGCGGCTCGGTATTTTCGGTGGAGGTGCGAATTGCGGGGACTCCCCTGCGAGACGACCGCGGCGTTTGAGGGGGTGAAATGCGTGTTGGTGCCGCGGACGCTGGTGGCGGAAGCGACCCCCCAAAATGGACGAAACCCCCAGGCTTTCCTAGCCTGGATATCTCACAGAACTTAGGTGCATCGAGGCCCTGAATCTGGAAAAATTCTTCTGCGGCAAAGGTTTAACCGACAGTAGAGGAATTCCCCGATGCCGACGGAGTGTAGCGCAGAGCTGTTCCGTTTTGCACCCGTAGGGAAGCGGGCTGTGGTGGGCGGCTTCGGCCCGGCCGAGTTCATGGTCGAAAATCTGCTGCACCGCCAGATTGATTTCGGAAACCTCCTGCTTGGCGGGGGAGCAATTCAGGGCGAACCGGCTTCAGGGATGGCGCGAATCCCTGTACACTGCCGCTTTTCCGTGAGGCTGTGCCGTTGTCGCTGGTGATTCGGGCCGTCGCTTTCATCCTGCTTTCCCTCGCCGCCGTCGCCGCCGAGATCGAGCCCTCGCGCCATGTGCCCCTGTTCTCGGCCTCGCCCTCCATGCACGAGGTCGCCGCGGTGAAGAAATTTGCCAAGCCGCAGGTGGCGCAGGCCATGGCGGCCAAGCGGCCGTTCGAACTCAGCGTGGCGCGTGCCGGTGGCACCACGCTCATCAGCCTGGAGTCCGTGGCGCTGTGCAATCGCGATGACGGCTGCCCGCTGCTGGTGTTCCGCAACATCGACAAGGCGCCGGTGCTCACCACCATGTCGTTCCACAACCTGGTGCTGGAGTACCGCGGCAAGGCCACCTACCTGATCCCGCGCCGCTCGGGCCCGCGCATGGAATGCCTGATCAGCACCGAGAGCCGCGCGGTGTGCCGGCCGCCCAAGCCGGCCAAGGGAGGCGCCTGATGCCGTTGGTGCGCGTGAAAGCGGGGGGGACGCCCATAGGCGCAAGGTTAACTCCCCCTCCCCCGGCAAAGCCGGGGGAGGGTAGGGTGGGGGCCCAACGAGCGAAGCGAGGCGGGAGTGGTGCCGGCGGACAAACTCCCGCGCTTCGCTTGGGCCCCCACCTTCCCTCCCCCGGCTTTGCCAGGGGAGGCCCGGCGTCGTGGAGCGCTATCCTTGCGCCTAAGGGCGGGACGCCCGCGCTCAACGGTTCCGGCCGCCATTGCGGCGCAGGCCAAGCGGGCGGATGCCCGCGCCCGGCGAGGGCCAATCCCGTATGACGCGTATTTTCGTCGACGGCGATGCCTGCCCGGTCAAGGATGAGGTGGTGAAGGTCGCCGAGCGCCACGCTTTGCCGGTGGTGCTGGTGAGCAACCGCTGGCACCGCGGCGACCACTATCTGGTGGAGAAGGTGGTGGCGCCCGCAGGCCCCGACGCCGCCGACGACCTCATCGTCGAGCGGGCCTGCGCCGGCGACATCGTGGTCACCGGCGATATTCCGCTGGCCGCCCGGGTGGTGGCCAAGGGGGCACGCGCCATCGACACCCGCGGCAAGCCGTTCGACGAGGCCTCCATCGGCATGACGCTGGCCATGCGTGATCTGATGACCCATCTGCGCGAGACCGGCGAGATCACCGGCGGGCCGTCGGGGTTCAAGCCGCAGGATCGCTCGCGCTTCCTCGACGGTTTGGAAACACTGGTGCAGGCCGTCAAGCGCGGTCGTTGACAAGGAGAGGACCATGCGTCGCATCATCATCATCATCCTGGCCGCCGTGCTGGCGTTTGCGGCCGCACCGCTGGCCGCCGAAGAGGCCGAGTCGACCGTCAAGGACGACGCCAGGGCGGCGGTGAGCAAGGTCAAGGAAGGGGTCAAGGAGGGCGCCACCGCCATCGGCCACGGGGTTCGCGACGTCGCCAAGGCGGTGGGCCACACCAGCCGAGACGCCGCCCACGCCGTTCGCGATGCCGCCACCGGCGCTTGGCAGGGCCTCACCGAGTCGGAGGAAAAGGCCCCGGCCAAGCGCTGATCCTACAGCCTCCGCCGCACCAACTCGCCGATTTCGTCGGGTTCGAGCACCAGCGGGTTGGTCTTCATGCTGTTGCCGCCGCTGGCCGCCACCAGGCGGGGGACGTCGGCCTCGGCCACCCCGTAGGCGCCGAGCCGGGCGATGCCGAGCCGCTTCACCCAGCGCCGCAGCAGGTCGGCCAAGCCGTGCGAATTTCCCGCCAACAGCTCGCCGGCGCGGGCGTATTTGGTCAGCGCCGGACTGCCGGGCAGGCGGGCCTGCAATGCCCGGATGTTGAGTTCGGTGGCCTCGGCCACCAGGGTGCCACAGGCCACGCCATGCGGGATGGGGAACCAGGCGCCCAGCGGCGCGGCCAGGCCGTGCACCGCGCCCAGCCCGGTCTGCGCCAGGCAGATGCCCGACAGCGTGGCGGCGTAGGCCAGGCGAGAACGGCCCTCGCGGTCGCCGTCGAGCGCGGCGAAGAAGCCGTCGCGGAAGGCTTCCAGCCCGGACCACGCCAGGGCGTCGGTGAATGGGCTGGCATTGGTCGAGGTGTAGGATTCCAGCAACTGGGTGAAGGCGTCCATGCCGTTGGCGGCCAGCACCTCGGGCGGGCAGGTGGCGAGCAGCGCCGGGTCCACCACCGCGACGCGGGCGATCAGGTCGTCGTGGCGGAACGACTTCTTGAAGCCCTGCGGCCCCACCGAGGACAGCACCGCGTTCTTGGTCGCCTCCGAGCCGGTGCCGGCGGTGGTGGGCACCGCCACCAGGGGCAGGGCCGGGCCGCGGTAAGGCACGCCACGGCCGACGCCCTCCAGGTGGTCCATGACGGAATTACCCGGCAGCAGCAGGCCCGCGATGGCCTTGGCGGCGTCCAGCGCGCTGCCGCCGCCGATGGCCACCACCACCTCGATGTGGGCAGGGGCAAAGCGGGCCACCGCCCTATCCACCATCTCGGGCGAGGGCTCGCCATCCACCCTGAACCGATGCAGCGTCACGCCCTCGCGGGCGAACTCCTCCGCCAGCGCCGGCCAGAATGGCCCGTCCTCCAGCGAGCGGGCGCCGGTCACCAGCAGGCAACGGCGGCCGAGGGCGGCGACCTCGCGCGGCACCTCGGCGATGCGGCCCTCGCCGAACACCAGGCGGGGCAGGCGGGAGACGGTGAAGTTCATTCCTTGAGCGCCAACGGGGTCCAGCGCACGCCCAAGCGCGGTTCCGCCATCATGCCGTCCACCGCCCGGCGCCAGGCCAGGTAATGGGCGGTCTGCTTGTGGGCGGCAATGTCGCCCTCGGACACGAAAGCCTCGTAGATGATGAAGCGGGTGGGGTCGGCCGGGTCCTGCAGCAGGTCGAAGCGCCGGTTGCCGGCCTCGGCCACCGAACCGGCATGGTTGCCCCGCGTGGCGGCGATGAAGCCGTCGACGCAGTCGGGCTTCACGTGGACGTGGACGAGGGTGACGATCATTCGAGACTCCCATGCGGCATGGCCAAGGGTGGCACACCGTCCGGCGCCATGCCAACCCGATACCGGGTTGCGCCTTGCCAGAATCGCATTAGCTTAGGGCGCATGTCCCCGCCGCGCCGCATCATCAAGCGCCTGCTCACCCCGCCGTTGCTGGTGCTGGCGGTGTTGCTGGTCTTGGTCGAGGAGTATCTGTGGGCCTGGCTGACCGCGGCCATGGCGCATCTCGGCCGGCTGCCGGTGGTGCGCGACCTGGAGGCCCGCATCGGCCGTCTGCCGCCCTATTGGGCCGCCGCCGCCTTCGTCATGCCGGCGGCCACCATGCTGCCGTTCAAACTGGCGGCGGTGTGGGCGATGGCCAGCGGCCACCTGCTGCTCGGCCTCTCGGTATTGCTGGCGGCCAAGCTGACCGGGACCGCACTGCTGGCCCGCCTCTATGTGCTGTGCGAGCCGGCGCTGATGACCATCGGCTGGATCGCCGCGCTGGTGGCTTGGGTTCGCCGCTGCAAGGCGTGGGCGCACGCCAGGTTGGAGAACTGGCCGGCGTGGCGCCTCGTCCGGCGCCTGACGGGGCGGGCTCGCAGTTCCCTGCGCGAGGCCGGCGTGGTGGCGCGGCGCTGGCGCAGCATCCGCCGCCGGGTGGGGCCGGATACCGGCGAGCCCATGAATTGACTCGCCTGGCTATTTATTTGTCCTGCACCGGGCGGGGCCTCCGGCCCCCTGGCTTTTGTCCTGCCCTCGATTAACCCAAAGGGTTCATACCATCGCGCCGTTGCCGGGCGGCGGCGGAAATCGTCTGATGGTAGTGGATATTTGGCCCCGCGAGGTGATCATGGACGGCATCCCGCTTCTTCTCGTTGCCGCCGTCGCCGCCGTCGCGGCCATCCGCTCGCGCCATGAAGTGGCGGTCTTCCTGAGCGTTGCCGGCTATGCCGCCGTGGTGGTCTATCTGGTCGAGTGCGAAATGGACATCCTGCCGGTGGCGTTGGTACTGGCGGTGGTGATCGCCGGCTATGGCCTCATCCGCCTGCTGCCCACCGCGCTGAGCGACTGGCTCCACCACCACACCGGCCACCACGCCTGACGGCTCCTTTATGGCGCAACCTTGACACGCCAGTTGCCGACGGCCAGCCGCTACTCTCGCCCTCGTCCATAACCGGTACCAGGGAGAGCTCCCGTGAAATTGATCGACCGTCAGATCCTGCGCCACCTCGCCGTCGACTTCGCCGCCGCCGCAGTGGGCGTGGCCATCGTCGCCCTGCCCATGGCCTTCATGCACGCCATCCTCGCCGCTTGACGGCTCAATTCATCGCCAAGCGGGCGGGACGCCCGCGCTCCGGGCCGAATAGCCGGCGGCCAAGGGCGCGGATGCGCCCGCCCGGCGAGGGGCAAACAAGAAACTGGGCGAGCAATTCATTTGCTTGCCGGGCGTTTTGAGGGACCCAAGAGAGGAAGAACGGCCCCTCAAAATCGGCTGCTGCACGCTCCCCCGCCCACGCGAAAACGTCGTTGAACAGCGTGCGGTGGATATGCCGGACATCGGCCTCACCGAATACATGGGTTTCCGAGTACGACAGGATCAGGTCGCGAAAGCCGTTCTCGTTGGCCTGGGTTTCCGCGCGTTCGAGTTCGGGGCATCGGTGATGCCGAGGCGGAAAACGAGGCCGCATCTCGTTGCCGGCCTCTTCGAGGCCCTGCGTGCGAAATGCGTGTTAGTGCAGCGGATTTTGGTGGCGGAAGCGACCTCTCAAAACGGACGAAACCCCTAGGTTTCCCCTAGGGGTTTCGATGGTGGGCGCTACAAGGATTGAACTTGTGACCCCTTCCATGTCAAGGAAGTGCTCTCCCGCTGAGCTAAGCGCCCGAAATTCTCGGCGTCCGTACGGAAACGGCCGCGTCGAGGGCGTGTTTGTAGCGTCGTTTTTCGGGCATTGCAAGCCCTTCCGGATGCGTCCGTCATGCCCCTTGTCGGGCATGCTCCTACGCCGCGTATGACACGGAGGCGTCTGTCTGGTAAAAGCGTGGCAGCATGGATACCACGCCGAACGCCTTGAGTGCCGACGCCACCGTGCTCCGGCTGGTCGTCCCACCGGAGCAGACGGTGCCGATGGTGTTCGCCTCGCCCCATTCCGGTCGCGATTACCCGCCCGAATTCGTGGCGGCATCCCAGCTCGACCCGGTGTCGTTGCGCCGCTCCGAGGACAGTTTCGTCGACGAACTGTTCGCCTGCGCGCCCTCACTGGGCGCGCCGCTGGTGGCGGCCCTGTTCCCGCGCGCCTATTGCGATCCCAACCGCGAACCCTATGAGCTGGACCCCGCCATGTTTCTTGGCCGGCTGCCGGAATGGGCCAATACCCGCAGCCCACGGGTGGCGGCCGGGCTCGGCACCATCGCCCGGGTGGTGGCCAGCGGCGCCGAGATCTATGCCGGCCGCCTGCCGGTGGCGGAGGTCGAGCGGCGGGTCGGCAGCTTCTACCGGCCCTACCACGACCGCCTGCGCATGCTGCTGGAGGCGACGCAGGCGCGGTTCGGCTGGTCGCTGCTGGTGGACTGCCATTCCATGCCCTCGGTTGGCGGGCCGATGGACCGCGACCCAGGCCTGTCGCGGGTCGACGTGGTGCTGGGCGACTGCTTCGGCGCCGCCTGCGACCCGCTGTTCCCGCAGGTGGCCGAGGAGCGGTTCGGCGAATTGGGCTACCGGGTGGTGCGCAACACCCCCTATGCCGGCGGCTTCACCACGCGGCACTACGGCCAGCCGCGCACCGGCAGCCACGCGCTGCAGATCGAGGTCAACCGCGCTCTCTACATGGATGAGGTGACCCACCAGCGCTCCGCCGGCTTCGCGCCGCTGGCCGCCGATCTCCGGCGGGTGGCCGAGGCACTGGCCGCCGCCGCCCGGGGCTTTTCGCCATGAGCAGCGTCACCCAGCCGTCGCTGTCGGTGGTGGTGCGCGACGCCACGGCCGACGACATGGCCCAGGTTCAGGCGATCTACGGCTTCTACGTTCAACGGACGGCGGCCTCGTTCGAGGAGGAGCCGCCGTCGGTGGCCGAGATGGAGGCCCGGCGCGCCGTCGTCGTCGCCCGCGGGCTGCCGTTTCTGGTGGCCGAGGAGAAGGGGGAGGTGCTGGGCTACTGCTATGCCGGGCCGTTCCGCTCGCGTTCGGCCTACCGCTACACCCTTGAGGATTCCATTTACGTCGCCCCCTTCGTGGCACGCCGCGGCATCGGCCGCAGCCTGCTGTCGGCGCTGCTCGACCGCTGTACCGAGCAGGGCTACCGCCAGATGATCGCGGTGATCGGCGATTCGGCCAATCAGGGCTCCATCGCGCTGCACCGGGCCTTGGGGTTCCGCCAGGAGGGCGTGCTGCGCGGCGTCGGGCTGAAATTCGGCCGCTGGGTCGACGTGGTGATCATGCACCGGCCGCTGGGGGGCGACGACCGGCCCCTTCCCGACGGCGGCGCGGCGCCGCCTTTACCCTAGGGCGGCGCGGCGCCGCCATTTCCGCCGTCAATCCCTCCATCGGGCCTAGCCATCAGGAGGAGCACCCTACGCCAGACGCCCGGCTGTCGGCGGATGCGTTTCCCCGTATGGTCGCCCCGACTCGGCCGAGCAAGGCCTGAATGTTCGACGGACGGGGGCGGCGGCTTCTCGTCCGCTTGGGAGGAACGCCATGAATGCCTTGTGGACTCGCCCGGGCTTGCGCCCGGACGTCGAGCTTGCCGTTGCGTTGGAGCTTTCCGCCTACGAATTGACGCGGGCCAAGTCGCCGCGCCAATTGGAGCAGGCCATCTCGCTCAACCTTCGCCTGTGGCGGACACTGCGGCAGCTGACGGAGGTCGGCTGGGCGGTGTGTCGGCGCGAGACCCTGGCCGACACCGCCGACCATGTGGTGACCATGCTGGTGGCGGAGGCGACGCCGTGTCCCGATCCGCGCGACCTCGCCTTCATCGCCGGTCGGAATCTGGCCCTGGCCCGCGACCTGGCCGGCAAGTCCGCCGCCGAATCGGCCATGGCGGCCCTGATGTCGGGATGGGGAGGGGCCGGCGGCGGAATCAACGCCTTCGTGCTGTGGCTGATCGGACGCCTGGGGCTGGAAGAGGAGCGCTACCCCAACGCATAGGGAGCGCGTCGTTAGGATAGTCCGGCGGGGCAGGGGGCGATTCCGTTGAGCGACCTCTTACCCTCTTGCACGACTGCCGCGGCGACGGTGCCTCGTGAGACATTTGGTCCGGGGTATCAACCAGATGATTCGTGAGGTCCCGGACATGGCCATTCCGTTGCGCAAGGGACATCGGCTGGCGATGGATTTGGCGGTTGCCCTGGAGGTGGCGTCGTGGCGCCTCTTCGAGGCCCGCCGGGCCGACCAACTGAACGACGCCCTGTCGTTCAACCGCGACCTGTGGCGCGAGGTGCGGCGCCTGGCCTTGGTGGCGCCGGACCTCGACGAGCGCCGGCGCATGCTGGATGCGGCCGAGGAGGCCGAGCAGAGGCTGAACCTGGGCGGCCTTTCGGTGGCGCAGGCCAACCGCTCGCTGGCCCGGGTGCTGGCGGGGCACTTCGCCTGCACCGGGGCATTGCGCGACCTGCTGCAGGCGTGGCAGGACTTCCGGCGCGAAAATCCCAACGCCGGCGCCTACGAGACCTGGCTGCTGAACCGTCTCGACGGTCACGCGGCGCCCATGTCGGTAATTTAACGCCTCTTGCGGGGCCAGCGGGCCACCGCGGTGCGCACCACCACATAGAAGATGGGGGTGAAGACCAGCCCGAAGCCGGTCACTCCCAGCATGCCGTAGAATACCGCGGTGCCAAGCGACTGGCGCATCTCGGCACCGGCGCCCACCCCCCACACCAACGGTGCCACGCCGAGGATGAAGGCCAGCGAGGTCATCAGGATGGGGCGCAGGCGGGTGCGGGCGGCGTGTACCGCCGCCTCCACCCGATCCATGCCCTCGGCCTCGGCCTGGCGGGCGAATTCGACGATCAGGATGGCGTTCTTGGCCGCCAGGCCGATCAGCACGATGAAACCGATCTGCGCCAGGATGCTGATGGGCATGCCGCGGATGATCAGGCCCGAGACCGCCGCCAGCAGGCACATGGGCACGATGAGCACCACCGCCAGCGGCAAGGACCAGCTCTCGTATTGCGCCGCCAGCACCAGGAAGACGAACAGCACCGAGGCGGCGAAGACCAGCAGGCCGTGGTTGCCGGCCAGGATCTCCTGCAGCGCCAGTTCGGTCCACTCGAAGCCGAAGCCTTCCGGCAGCCGTTCGGCCGCCAGCTCCTTCATGGTCTCCAGCGCATAGCCCGAGGAGTAGCCCGCCTTGGCGGCGCCCTGCAACTCCGCCGCCGGGTAGAGGTTGTAGCGCGGCACCCGGTAGGGGCCGGTGTCGTAGCGGAACGACGCCACCGAGCCGATCGGCACCATCTGGCCGCGATCGTTGCGCACCTTGAGCTGGGCGATGCTGCTCAACTGGTCGCGGAAGGGGGCGTCGGCCTGGGCGGTGACGCGGTAGGTGCGGCCCAGGATGTTGAACTCGTTGACGAAGGCGGAACCAAGGTAGATCTGCAGCGCCTCGTTGACCCGCTCCGCCGGAACGCCCAGCATCTGCGCCCGCACCCGGTCGACGTCGGCATAGACGTTGGGGGTGCGGGTGTTGAACAGGGTGAAGACGTTGCCCAGGCCGGGGTTCTTGTTGGCGGCCGCCATCATGTCGTTGGCCACCTCCTCCAGCGCCTTGGGGCCGCGGCCGGCCTTGTCCTGGATGATCATCTTGAACCCGCCCGCCGTGCCGATGCCGCGCACCGGCGGTGGCTGGATAGTGATGATGTTGGCGTCCTGGATGGCGGCGAAACGCTTCCTGAGCTCACCCTGGATGACCGCCGCCGACAGCCCCGAGGCGGACCGCTCCTCGAACGGCGCCAGCACGGCGAAGATGCTGGCGGCGTTGGAGGCGTTGGTGAAGGTGGAAATGTCCAGCCCGGCGAAGGGCACCGCGTGGGCGACCCCGGGGGTTTCCAACATGATGTCGGTGGCGCGGCGCACCACCGTGTCGGTGCGTGACAGCGAGGCGCCGGCCGGCAGTTGCACGACGTTGATGAGGAACCCCTGGTCCTGGTCGGGGATGAAGCCTTTGGGGGTGCGGACGAACTCCACGCCGGCGATGCCGATCAGCCCGACGTAGAGCACCAGCATGATGGCCGCCTTGCGCACCACCGAGCGGGTCAGGCTGCCGTAGCCGCCGGCCAGGCGGTCGAAACCGCGGTTGAAGGCCTTGAAGATGGGCAGCCCCATCTCCTCCTCGTGCGGACGGAACAGCAGGGCGCACAGGGAGGGCGACAGGGTCAGCGAGACGATCAGCGAAATCACCGTCGAGGCGGCGATGGTGACCGCGAACTGCTTGAAGAACTGGCCCGAGATGCCGGGAATGAAGGCGGCCGGGATGAACACCGCGCACAGCACCAGGGCGATGGAGATCAGGGCGCTGCCCACCTCGTCCATGGTGACGTGGGCGGCGTCGCGCGGGCTGAGACCCTCGCGCAGATTGCGCTCGACGTTCTCCACCACGACGATGGCGTCATCGACCACGATGCCGACCGCCAGCACCAGGCCGAACAGCGACAGGTTGTTGAGCGAATAACCCAGGGCCGCCAGCACCGCGAAGGTCCCCACCAGCGACACCGGGATGGCCACCACCGGCACCACCGAGGCGCGCCAGGTCTGCAGGAACAGCACCACCACCACCACCACCAGGATGATGGCCTCCAGGATGGTGGTGTTGACCGCCGCCACCGACTGGGCGATGAACTCGGTGGGATTGTAGGGCACGTCGTACTGGACGCCGGACGGGAAGGTCTTCGACATCTCCGCCATGCGGTCCAGCACCCGCTTGGCGGTGGCCAAGGCGTTGGAGCCGGGGCGCTGGAGGACCGCGATGGGCACCGCGTTGCGCTTGTCGAGGTAACCGATCAGGCTGTAGTCCTGCGCTCCCAGCTCGACCCGGCCGATGTCCTTCAACCGGGTGACGCGGCCGTCGGCGTCGGTCCGGACGATGATTTCGGCGAACTGTTCGGGCTCGGTGAGGCGGCCCTGCGTCTGGACGCTGAACTGGAAGGCGCCCTGCTCGGGCATGGGCGGCCCGCCGAGGGTGCCGGCCGCCACCTGGACGTTCTGCCCCTGCAGTCCCCGCACCACCTCGCCGGCGGTGAGGTTGCGCGCCGCCGCGCGCTCGGGGTCGAGCCACACCCGCATGGCGTAGTCGCGCGCCCCCAGCACGCGGACGTCGCCGACGCCGTCCAGGCGCAGCAACTGATCGATGATCTGCAACGTGGCGAAGTTGGAGAGATAGAGGCGGTCGCGCGAGCCGTCGGGCGAGTTGAGGTGCACCACCATCAGCATGTCGGGCGAGTTCTTCGCCACGGTGACGCCGATGCGCTTGACGTCCTCGGGCAGCCTGGCCTGGGCGATGGCGACGCGGTTCTGCACCAGCACCTGGGCGGTGTCGAGGTTGGTGCCCAGCGCGAAGGTGATGGTCAGCCGCAGGTTGCCGTCGCCGGTGGCCTGGCTGGTCATGTACAGCATGCTCTCGACGCCGTTGATCTGCTGCTCCAGGGGCGTCGCCACGGTGTCGCTGACCACCTTGGCCGAGGCGCCGGGATACTGGGCCGAGACGATGATGGTGGGCGGCGCGATCTCGGGATACTGCGCCATGGGCAGGGTGAAATAGGCGATGGCGCCGATGATGGTGATCAGCAGCGACACCACCGTGGCGAAGATCGGCCGGTCGATGAAGAAGTGGGAGAGGCGCATGGCTTACTTGCCGCCGCCGATGCTGCCCTGTTGGGGCGTGACCTTGGCGCCGGGGCGCGCCCGCATCAGGCCGTTGATGATCACCTGATCGTCGGGGGCAAGGCCCGATTTGACCACCCGAAGGCCGTCGGCCATTTGCCCCAACTCCACCGGCTTGGGCGCCACGGTGCCTTCGGCGGTGACCGTCATCACCAGCTTGCGGCTCTGGTCGGTGACCAGCGCGGCGTCCGGCACCAGCAGGGCGTCGTAGGGCGCCGAGGCGGGCATGCGGATGCGGCCGAAGCTGCCCGGTGCGATGAACTGGTCGGGGTTGGCCAGGGTGGCGCGGGCGCGGATGGTGCCGCTGCCCTTGTCCATCTGGTTGTCGACGAAGGTCAGCCGGCCCTCGCGCGACCACTTGGTCTCGTCCATCAGGCGAATGTCGACCGGCAGGTCGGTGGCGATCTGACGGGTGCGCTGGAAGGTGAGGAAATCGGCTTCGCTCATGTCGAAGGAGAGATACAGCGGGTCGAGCGACACCACGGTGGAGAGCAGCGTGCCGGGGCTGGTGCCGCCGCCCGCCGTCACCAGATTGCCGGGGCTGATCAGCCGGGCGCCGATGCGGCCGGAGATGGGGGCGTGGACGCGGGTGAATTGCAGGTTCAGCTCGGCTTCGCGCACCGCCGACCGCGCGGCATCGGCGGCGGCGCCGGCGCCACGGGACTCGGTGCTGCGCTGGTCGAGCAGGCTCTTCGACAGCACCTCGCGGCGTTGCCCGCGCCGAGGCCATCGCGAACTCGTAGGGGCGCGGGTCGATGACGAACAGCAGGTCGCCCTTCTGCACCATCTGGCCGTCGGTGAAATGCACCTCGGTCAGGTAGCCGCCGACGCGCGCCCGTATCTCCACATAGTCCACCGCGGTGAACTGGCCGGTGAATTCGCTCCACTCGGTGACCCGGCGCTGGAGCGGCGCGCTGACGGTGACCGTGGGCGCGCCGCCCTGGCCGGGGCCACCGCCCTGCCGGGAGGCGCCGGACGAGAACAGCCACGCGCCGAGGCCGAGGGCCAGGGCGATGGCGGCGGCGACCGGGACGATGGTGGGGACGGCGGTAAGGCGGGGGAGCTTGCGCAGCATGATGGATTGGGCACTCGATATGGTCGGAGGTAAAAACTATACTGAACCGTTCGGTATTGTCCATTCATGCCGCCGGCGGCGCCTTGCAAAGGATGATCGAGCCTTGCCGAACATCCTGATTACGAGGAGACTCGTCTCCGCCTTGGTGCAATGGCCCGACGACAAATGATGCGGATGCGAACCCTCAACCACTATCTGATCACGCTGATTCTGGCGATCGCCTTGCCGGGGTTGGTTTTCGGCGCCGCGGCGAGCTGGTGGCTCGCCAAAGAGCTTCGCTCCCGGCTGGAAGGCGAAGCCGCGCGCGTTGCCGAAGCCAGTGCGGAAGATGTGGCGGACAAGGTGCGGATGACCATCGCTGCCATGAGGGTGCTGGCGCGCTCGCCGTCCATCGCGAATGGCGATTTCGCCGCCGCCTACCGTGCCGCCGAGATATTGGCAGACGACATCGGCCAGGACATCGGGCTGGCCACGCCCGACGGCAGCCAGATCTTCAACACCCGCCGGCCGTTCGGCGAGCCGTTGCCGCGCCGCTCCAATTCGCGCTCCTACATGCGGGCACTGGCCACCGCCAGGCCCAGCGTGTCGGACGTCATCATCGGCGCCATTGCGCAGACCGCGCTGATCACCATCGACCTGCCGGTGTCCACCACGGCCGGGCCGCTGGTTCTCGCCACCTCCACCGAGGGGAGGGAGATCGCCGCCGTTCTCACCCGCAGCAACCTCGCCCTCGGCTGGGTCATCGCGGTCGTCGATGGCGATGGCCGCACCATCGCCCGTTCGGCGCAACATGCGGAATTCACCGGCCGGATGGAGCATCCTGAGGTGGCGGCGGCCCAATCGGATCAGATGGCGGGCAGGTCGGCCACCCGAACCTTCGACGGGGTCGAAATCGCCACCTTCTTCCACAAGGTGCGCGGCACCGGCTGGACGGTGGTGGTGTGCGTCCCCAAGGCCATCCTGCGCCAGCCGCTGCGGCAACAATACGCCTGGCTGGCCGGCGGCGGTGCCGTCGCCCTGCTGCTGACCTCCATCGTCGCGGTGATCCTGGGGCGTCACCTGCGCACCGCCTCGACCCGGCTGACCGAGGTGGCGGCGGCGGTTGGGCAAGGCCGCGAGGCACCGACGGAGGCCATGGCGTTGGCCGAATTCGAGGCGGTCGCCGAGGCCCTGCGCAACAGCCGCGGCGAAATCCTTGAGCGCGAAGAGCGGCTGCGGCTGTTCACCGAGATCGTGCCGGCCGCCATCGCCATGCTCGACACCGACATGCGCTATATCGCCGTCAGCCGCCGCTTCGCCGAGGACCTGCGGGTTCCGCTGGATGGCTTGATCGGCCGCAGCCATTACGACGTTTTCCCCGAGATTCCCCAGCACTGGAAGGAAATCCACCGGCGCTGCCTGAACGGGGCCATCGAGCGCTGTCCTCAGGATGCGTTTCCGCGGGCCGACGGAACCACCGACTGGCTGTCGTGGGAGATTCGCCCCTGGCAGGATTCCGACGGCAAGGTCGGCGGCATCGCCATGGCCATCGAGATCATCAGCGAACGCAAGCGCACCGGCGACGAACTGCGTGCCGCCAAGGCCGAGGCGGAACGGGCCAGCGCGGCCAAATCCAGGTTCCTTGCGGCGGCCAGCCACGACCTGCGCCAGCCGGTGCAGTCGCTGATGCTGCTGCTGGAGGTGCTGCGCGGCCGCGCCGGTGACGGCCCTCTCGCCAAGCTCACCGACGCCATGGAAAAGGCGCTGGAGGCGTTGGGCACCCTGCTCAACGGCATCCTCGACATTTCCAAACTCGAGGCCGGCATCGTCGTGCCCAGTTTCGAGGCGGTGTCGCTGGGGGTGGCCCTGGAGCGGCTGGCCACCGAGTACGCCGCACGCGGCGCCGAACGGGGCATTGAGGTCAAGCTGGTGCCGGCCACCGCCGTCATTCGCACCGATCCCACCCTGCTGGAGCGGGTGCTGCGCAATCTGATGGAGAACGCGCTGCGCTACACCGAAGCCGGCCGTATCCTGATCGGCCTGCGGCGGCGCGGCGGCATGGTGCGCATCGATGTGGTCGATACCGGCATCGGCATCGCCGCCGAGCACCTCACGGCGATCTTCGACGAGTTCCACCAACTGGGCAATCCGGCCCGCGACCGGTCCCAGGGCCTCGGCCTCGGCCTCGCCATCGTCGAGCGCACGGTGCGCCTGCTGGGCGGGCGCATCGAGGTGGCATCCAGCCCCGGCAAGGGGTCGCGCTTTTCCGTGCTGCTGCCGCGCGCATGCCGCTGCTCGCTGCCCGCGTCGGACTGCGGCAATGATGATCCGAACGGCCGCGGACAGGCCGTCCTGGTGGTCGAGGACGATCCGCAACTGCTGGCCGCCATGCTGCTGATGCTGACCGAAAAAGGCTATTTCCCCATGGGCGCCCAGTCGGGGGAGGCGGCCGTCGCTCTGGTGGAGAACGGCTGTTGCCCCGTCGCCGTCGTCGCCGACCACCGCATGGCGGGGATGCTGGACGGCATCGGCACCATCCGGGCGGTGCGCGCCATGCTGGGCTTCAACGTCGCCGGCCTGGTGGTGACCGGCGACACCGCGCCGGAGCGCATCCACGAGGTGCACGGCGCCGGTATCGCCCTGCTGCATAAGCCGGTAGGCTCCCGCGCGTTGTTGCAGGCCCTCTCGGCGGCGCTGGAGGAAGCACGCGCAGGTCCGGATGAACCCGGCATCCGTTAACTCACCACAGATCAGTTTATCCAAACCTGCCAGAGCGGCGGCAGCGACCATAGTCGCTGAAGGCAGGTCTGGATTCGCCGGATGCCCCTGGTGAACAGGGATGTCAGCGCCCTGGCGTAGTTGCGTGGCCGCTGGAGGGG